>JAZRPJ010000206.1:0-4512 GCA_045649205.1 Candidatus Flemingiibacterium sp. | reverse complement strand
AAAAGAAATAGCAGTCCTTGAAGGCATGGGCTTTAAACGTCCGGAAATAATAAAAGAATGGCTTTCCAAACCCAATGGAAAATTTGCCGAAGCCGCTATAAGGCTTGCCGATGCAGGGCACAGCGACCTGCGTGAGGAGCTGCTGAGGCGTCCCATTATTTTAGCCGAGGGAATTGCCTGTGATGTTACAGGAGGAGCGTCTATATGCGGATATTCAAGCCGTGACCGTAAGATTGACAGAATAGTTACAAGTCCTTTTCTTTCGATTCCACTTATGCTTCTTATGCTGGCAGGTATTTTCTATTTGACCATCGTAGGTTCA
Organism: Candidatus Flemingiibacterium sp.; assembly: GCA_045649205.1. Taxonomy (GTDB): domain Bacteria; phylum Bacillota; class Clostridia; order Oscillospirales; family CAG-272; genus Flemingiibacterium. The sequence continues at coordinate 4,190 of JAZRPJ010000206.1, read as the reverse complement.
AACTACCCGTCCGCACTTCTTCAGAGCCTGTTTGACCGCTTGGAAATAGGGATATACAGCTCCCTTTACTGGCTTTACGGACCAATCCGCGACCTTATTGTAAACGGCGTTTTGCGGACACTTTTCCGTGTTATCGCCGTCATGCTTCCACCCATGGCAATATTCTTCCCGCTATTTACGCTGATGGAGGATTTCGGACTGCTCGGACGAATCGCCTTTAATCTTGACGGCGCGTTTTGCCGTGCCTCTGCCTGCGGAAAACAGGCCCTCACCATGTGTATGGGATTAGGGTGTAATGCGGCAGGCGTGGTGGGATGCAGGATCATCGACTCCCCGAGAGAGCGGATCATCGCTATCCTCACAAATAATTTCATGCCCTGCAACGGACGCTTTCCAATCCTTATCGCCATGGCATCCATCCTCACGGCAGGCAGCTTCGGTGGCCTATGGGGAGCCTTGATCATGCTGCTTGCGGTACTGTCAGGAATCGTCATGACGCTGGCTGTATCAAAAATACTGTCACTGACACTCCTTAAAGGAACGCCATCAAGCTTCACATTGGAGCTTCCGCCATACCGTGCCCCGAAAATAGGTCAGGTAATCGTCCGTTCAATATTCGACCGCACCGTATATGTTCTGGGACGTGCGGCGGCGGTAGCCGCACCGGCAGGATTAATAATCTTCATTATGGCGAATGTCAGCATCGGAGATTCAACACTTTTCGCCATTGTATCCGGCTTTTTCGATCCGTTCGGACGAATGCTCGGACTTGACGGAGTCGCAGTGACCGCATTTATTTTAGGATTCCCGGCAAATGAAATTGTGCTTCCCATAATATTCATGGGGTACACTGCCGCAGAAAGTCTTGGCAGTGGCGACACAGTTAACATCCTCGCCGAAAACGGATGGACTGTGTTATCCTATGTGAACATGATGATTCTGACGGTGTTCCATTTCCCCTGCTCCACTACCATGCTGACAATAAAAAAAGAAACGGGAAGCCTTTTTTATACTCTGTTATCCGCACTGATTCCCACGGTGATCGGCATTTTTCTCTGCGCACTGACTACACTCATTTTTTCATAGCTGTTAAAACGCCGTTAAGTGATTTAACGGCGTTTTAACTTGTCGAAAAAATTGTTTCAAAAAACTGCTTTTGTCATTTAAGACAAAAGTGATGCCGTTAAAGAGCCTCTCCCTCCGGGAGAGGTGGCACGGCGAATGCCGTGCCGGAGAGGGTTTTGCAGATATTCGCCCTTTCAGTCGCCTACAGCGACAGCTCTCCCATTGGGAGAGCCTAATAAATTTGTGCAAATTTTTCTGATTGCTTTTTAACAAGACGTTTTTCGACAGCTTGAGCGCCGTTAAGTGATTTAACGGCGTTTTCCCCTATTCAAAGTATCGTGTTTTCGATAAAAATTAACACAACTTTCCATAATTTTCTATTGCAATTCACACAAAAATATGATAAAATGATTTTGTATATGTAAAAATTATCAGCTGTCTTATGACAGCGGAATGGAGTTTAATATGAAAAACGTAAAATTCATGCCCCTTTTTGCGGCGCTTGTTGTTGCAGTATCGCTTTTCCCCGTTTTGGTTCACGGTGACGCCAACACCGATGCCGAAGACGCAGCCGAAACCACGACCGCCGACATCTACAGCTCCGACAGCGATCCCCTTGTTTCCCTCTCTTACATAGAAAAGGTCGTAAAGCCCGAATACGATAAAAAAATCAAAGATCTTACCGATACCGTCACTGCTCTTAAAGCATCACTTGACGAAGCAAATAAAAAGCTTACCGAACTCAACACCTCCGGAACTGCTGCCGAAGGCATCGGTCAGTATGAAGTCGTCTTCCTTGAGCAAGGCTCAAAGCTCATGGCAAAGACTCCCTGCGAAATAATTCTCCGTACCGGCAGTGCCATTGCCGTTTCCATTATTTCCAACGGCCTCAACGATATCACTGAAGGTACCGAAATTCTCAACGCTTCCGAAATTCCCCTCTATCACGCGTTGCTTGTTCCCAGAGGCAATGACGGCAGAGGCATCCAGATAACCTCCCCCGATGCATACGTTATGGTGAGAGGAGAATACGAAATTGTACAGTAAGAAAAAAAGAGAGAAAATGCAGCGAATACTCGCCCTTGTTATGGCTGTATTCCTGCTGTTATCCGTATTTGCAACACTTATTTATTATTTGGTGACACCGCTGTATGCTTTAGATGAATCCAACATGGAATCATCCTCAATTTCGGATGAAACGGACCGTACCTCCGGAGACGACAAGCTGATTGCCGTCGGACTCATGTATGCAGACAATGTCACCTTCGGATTCGAAACGAAAGCGCCCTACGGTTTTTCGGTAAATTTGGTCAACTACAACACAGACCGGACCTGGGAACATCTTTGGGATATCAGCGAAACGAAGGTTTCCTGCACCATTGATACCAATCTTTCCAAGTTGGCTATGACCTACAGCCCCACATCCGACGAGGGCAAAACCGTGATTGGCGGGTGGCACGGTGAAATTTCAGATGACTTTACTTTTGAGGATATGCTGTACGAAACGAAAAATCTGAACGGTATCCTGCCCACATACGGCTTTTACGCTATCCCCGCATACATAAACGGAGAATACAAGATCCGCGTCGGACACTTTTTCAGCGAAGGTGCGGCAACCGACGGACTTACTCCGTTGTTGCCGATACTCATAAATTACCAATTTTCCATCGTCGGACCGAGTCAGACCGCTGTTTCAGTGGTAGACCCCGACACGGATAAGATTTTGTTCGAATACGACGACGGCGACACAACATCCATAGGACTTGAGCCTTTAGATTCTCCGGACGGCGAAGAAGCCTATCTGAAAACCCCTGCGGAAAATAATTACGACGGCATATTCATGTTCCGCAGATACGGCTCCGGTGTATCTGTAACCAACGTCATGACTCTTGGTGACTATACAAAGGGCGTCGTACCCTATGAAATCGGAAATCACTGGCACATTGAATCGCAAAAAGCACTTGCTGTATGTATCCGTTCCCACCTGCTGTATACGAGCAAACACCAAACCTTCGATGCCTGCAACAACCCCGGCTGCTGCCAACAGTACAAGGGTGTCAACAAAGTAAATGATGCGGTAATCGAAGCGGTAGACTCCACCGCAGGTGAGGTCATCGCCTATGATGGAAAGGGCGTCTGCGCTTACTTTTCCGCTGTTACCGGAGGCTCTACCGTCGGCAATTACGAAGGCTTTGGCGGCGGAGCAAAGCCATACCTCAAGGCAGTTGAAACTCCTTGGGAAATCTACACCAACCACTCCTACGGAGTCTGGACCAAAGAAGTATCCCCCACTGCACTATGCCAATATCTCCAGAAAAAAGAAGGATTCACACATCTTCGCGGAGAGATAGTATCAATTGAAACAAAAAATGCTGAAGGCTCCACCTATGTTGGCGAGATCACCTTTACCGACAGCTACGGACACAGCGCGACGAAAAAGACCAATGTTTACGCCTTTCTGCTTGGCGGAACCGGCATCAGGAGCGCAAATTTCGTAGTCGGCAAAGGCTCGGTGGAGGCAACAAGTACCACCTTTAACATAATATCCTCCGACAACATAATGGCGGTATCTGCTGACGGGAAAGCGGAAATCGAAGAGCCTGAAAGCACCCCTATTCTCACGGCGGACGGCATCATATATTCCGATATCAGCCACATCCACGCCATGACAGCTTCCGGCGAAACTCAGCTCGGCAGCGTGCAGTCAACTACCGAGGACATCACGGTTTACGCAAGTAATCCGAACAACTTTGTCTTCTACGGCAAAGGCTGGGGACACGGCGTTGGCGCATCCCAGGTTGGTATGCGCGACCTCGCTAATCTCGGTTACCCTTACGATGAGATCCTCCACAAGTATTTCACCGATATCGACATAATCGACTGGCGCGACTCCAAATAAAATCAGCCCACCGGGGTAAATCCTCGGTGGGCACAGTCTGTCGAAAACATCTTACAAAAGAGCAATTATAAAAATTTGCACAAATTTATTAGGCTCTCCCTCTGGGAGAGCTGTCGCCGTAGGCGACTGAGAGGGCGAATATATGCTAAAAGCCCCTCTCCGTCAGCCTCCGGCTGCCACCTCTCCCGGAGGGAGAGGCTTTTTAGGTGCTTTGCTTTTATGTAAA
>JAZRPJ010000205.1:0-7618 GCA_045649205.1 Candidatus Flemingiibacterium sp. | reverse complement strand
GGGAGCTCTAATTGTCTTCCTAAGACCGCTTGGCCTCCGACTTGTCGAGATTCTGGTTTTCCTGGTCGTAATAGCCGATGCTTACGTTGTAACCGTATTCGAAATCGCCGCTGTCGGCGGAGAGCCTATCGGCTATGATTTTTATTAAGGTGGACTTTCCCGTGCCGTTCTGCCCGGCGATGAAAAGGCGGTCATGCTTCTTTACAAGAAAGGAAACATCGGAGAAAAGGGGCTTGTTTGGGTAGGATTTCGTGAGTCCCTTGACGGTGAGCACCTCGTTTCCGCTCTCGCCGGATTTTGAAAAGCTCATGCGGATTTTGTCGGGCAGTGCTTCGGGACGGTCGATCTTTACCATGCGGTCAAGTGCCTTCTGACGGCTCTCGGCGGCGATGATATTGCGCTCTCTGTTCCAGCGTCTTTGCTGCTCTATATACGCCTCGATACGGGCGATTTCTTTCTGCTGATTCTTGTACTGCCGTTCGCGGATTTCGCGGTTTTCCTGCTTTAACTGTACAAATCTTGTGTAGTTGCCGTTATACAGCTCGGCATGAGTGTTTTCGATTTCAAGGGTTTTTGTAGTTACCTTGTCAAGAAACCAACGATCGTGCGATACCACGAGAAGTGTACCCTTATAGGAAGCGAGAAAATCTTCAAGCCACGCCAGTGTTTCGATGTCGAGATGGTTCGTCGGCTCGTCGAGCATCAGTATATCCGGGGATGTGATAAGTTGTTTTGCCAGTGCAAGACGGGTTTTCTGTCCCCCGGACAGTCCCGAGATTTTAAGGTCGTGGAATCTTTCGTCAAAGCCGAGATTCTTTAAAATACCCTTGCAGCGTGAGCGGAATTCGTAGCCGCCGGCACTCTTAAAACGGTCAGTGAGGGAAGTGTAGGAAGTAATGAGTGCTTCGTCGGAAGGAGTTCTCTCAAGGGCGGCGGCAAGATCCTCAAGCCGTTTTTCGTCGGCGATGAGAGAAGAAAAAGAATCGAGCATCTCGTCAAGGACAGTAGCTTCTCCCTCAAGTCCGGTATTCTGTTCAAGCATACCGATGGATTTATCTTTTGATATGAACACCGAGCCGTCAGTGGGCGTATATTCGCCGGTGATTATTTTAAAAAGGGTGGATTTGCCCGCACCGTTGACGCCAACGATGCCAAGCTTGTCCCCCTCATTAAGGCTGAAGGAAATGTTATCAAGAATGACATCCGTGCCGAATTCCAGGCAAATACCGCTTAAACTGATTGCAGTCATAACCGTTCTCCGAAAATTGATATAATAACACATTATGTATTATACCACAAAAATGCGGATATGTCAAATATTATCGGCAAATCTCCGCGTAAAATTAAAAGAAATGAGTCCGGCGCGGCACCGGACTCTCTAAACTGCCGAAAAAGGTGTTTGACAAAATAGATTTTGTCATTACACATAAAAACAAAGCATTTAAAAAGCCTCCCCCTTTGGGGGAGGTGGCGCGGCGTGAGCGCGACGGAGAGGGGGGGTAGTCGATATTAGCCCTCTCAGTCGCCTGCGGCCACAGCTCTCCAGCAATACTGCGTATTGCTAAAAGGGAGAGCTTAATAAATTTGTGCAGCTTTTTTCAATTGCTTTTAGAAAAATGTTTTTCGACAGACTGAAGTGATCCTAATATTCAAAACTTTACAGTATCCTCATCCTCACCGTCGCCGTGAATATTCGGCTTCTTCGCCTCGGGCTTCTTTCCGCAGTGAGGACAGAATGTGGCATCAAAGTCCATTTCCTTACCGCAGTTTGCGCAGATCATGCATCCCTTGGCTGCCGCTGCCTCGGTGACAAGATTTGAAATGGTGAGCTTTTGTTCGTCTATCTCCATGATCTGTGCCGCGATCTGCACACGGACATCTGTACCCTTTACCTGCTCGTAAAAGAGCTTGCCAAGGGTGGTATACATATCTTCAAGCTTGGATTTTTCCACCTTTGCGGCGATGCGGAGCTTGGTGTGCTCGGCAACCTCTCCGGTCTTTTTTGCCGCAGATTTGGCGAGAGTGCCTGCTTTATTTGCAACATTGTCAACAATATTTTTAAAATCCATGACAGTTACCTCCAAATTGGTGCGCCGAAAATAATCGGCCCATCTACCGTTATTATACGCCTCTAATATGAACTGCGAGGCGATTATTATAAAACAATTTATAAATTTTTGCAGTCTGTCAGAGCTTTAAAGACTCTTTTTTTCATTAGCTTTAGCCATGAATTTCTCTGAAGCGACGATGAACCTTTCGTGCTTTCCTTTACCGATAAGTCCTGCCTTGTCGGAAATTTCGACTTCGAATACAAGCCGTCTGCGGTCGATCTCCACAAGCTCACAGCAGCATGTTACATCCATACCTACGGGGGTAGCTGAAATGTGCTCCACATCGAGCTTTGTGCCTACAGTGGTCATGCCGGCTTCAAGCTCCGGTGCTACTGCCTCGGCGCAGGTGGCTTCAAGAAGTAAGATCATAGCCGGGGTGGCATAAACGGGCAGCATACCGCTTCCAAGTGCACCGGCGGTGTTTTTTTCGGTTACTTTTTCTGTTTTTGTAAATTTGATTCCTGTTTCAAGCATAATTAAGTTTCCTTCCGAAGTTGCATTATATAACTAAATTATACCATGTTTTCTTCTTTTCGTCAAGAGGAAGCATATCATTTTAACTTTTCCACCCGGACACCGCTGCCGTCCTTTACAACCGAAATTTCATCTCCGGCTGATATTTCACCCGATGCAAGCTTTGAAGCAAGGTAATCCTCCACTTTCCTTGCAATGGTCCGCCGTATTTCTCTTGCCCCGTATTCGCTGTCATATCCTGCCTCGGCGATGAATTTTACAGTTTCATCGGGAAAAACTGCGTTTATCGAAAGCTTTTTTAGACGCCCGCGCACCTCATCAAGCATGAGTGCGGTGATCCTTTCCACGGCTTCCTTTGAAAGGCGGTTGAAGACGATGGTTTCATCGACCCGGTTCAGAAATTCAGGCTTGAAGCTTTCGGTTAGCCGTTTCTTTATAAGGCTCTCCTCGCCGTCAGGGGTTCCGGTGAAGCCAAGAGATTTGCGTCCTCCGCCGATTTCCGACGCACCCACATTCGAGGTCATTATAATCACCGCATTCTTGAAATCGGCACGGGTACCGTCGGAGTCGGTCAGAGTTCCGTCATCGAGAATTTGAAGAAGTATATTTAAAACATCGGGATGCGCCTTTTCAAGCTCGTCGAAAAGCACCACCGAATAGGGTTTTCTGCGTATCCTCTCCGTTAATATCCCCCCCTCACTGTAGCCTACATATCCGGGAGGCGAGCCGATCAGCTTGCTGACCGAGTGACGCTCTAAAAATTCAGACATATCGAAGCGTATCACCGCATTTTCGTCCCCGAATAAAATTTCGGCGAGGGCTTTTGAAAGGGCGGTTTTCCCGACTCCCGTAGGACCGAGAAATATGAATGAACCGATGGGACGCCTCGGGTCCTTAAGCCCCATTCTTCCGCGAAGAAGTGCCCGGGAGAGGGCATCCACAGCTTTGTCCTGACCTATGATCCGGGATTTTAATATTTCGGGAAGCCTTGACAGCTTCTCCGATTCCTCACCGGCAAGCTTTTTTACCGGTATTCCCGTTTTTGCCTCCAATATGTCGGCGATATCCTCGCTATCGATGGACAGAATCTCATGCTCGCGACGCTTTTTCCAGCTTTCATTCATGCGATGACATTCGCCATTCAGCTCCCGCTCACGGTCCCGAAGACTTGCTGCAAGCTCAAAATCCTGGGATTTTATTGCCGCTTCTTTTTTTATCCGAACATCGTTAAGGTCAGATTCCAGCTTTTTTATACTCGGTGGCGAGGTGTGAGCGGTTATGCGGCATTTTGATGCCGCCTCGTCGATAAGGTCAATGGCTTTATCGGGCAGATACTTGTCACCTACATAGCGCACCGACAGATTTATGGCGGCTTCAAGGGCATCATCGGTGATCTTCACACCGTGATGGGACTCGTATTTTCCACGCAGTCCGCGGAGAATCGCCATTGTTTCTTCCTTCGTTGGTTCGGAAAGATAAATTGTGCCGAAACGCCGCTCAAGGGCGGAGTCCTTTTCGATGTGCCGTCTGTATTCGGCGGTGGTGGTTGCACCGATCAATTTAAGCTCCCCCCTGGCGAGAGCCGGCTTTATTATGTTTGCCGCATCTACAGCACCCTCCGCCGCACCTGCGCCGATTACCGTATGGATCTCGTCAATGAAAAGAATAATCGAGGGATTGGCTCTTGCCTCGTTCATGACCGCTTTCATACGCTCCTCGAATTCGCCCCGGTATTTTGCGCCGGCGATCATCGCCGACAAATCAAGAGCAACCACAACCTTCCCTGAAAGACTGTCCGGAACATTGCCGCTGACGATCCGTTCGGCAAGTCCCTCAACAACAGCCGTCTTTCCTACTCCCGGCTCACCGATAAGGCAGGGGTTATTCTTTGTACGCCTTGAAAGAATGGAGATCAGTCGCTCGGTTTCTTCCTCTCTGCCGATTATGGGATCAAGCCGTCCTTCTGCCGCCGAAGCGGTAAGATTTCGTCCGTACTGGGCTATGGTAGGTGTGCTTTTAAGAGAAGCCACAGGGGCTTTGACACGCCTTTCCGCCGAAATATTACCGAGAAAATCGGTGATGTCCGATGCGATGTCCTTGGAGCTTATACCCATGGTTGTCAGAAGCCGTACTGCCATGCAGTCGCTTTCCTCTGTGAGGGATAAAAGAATATGCTCCGTGCCGATCAGCTTTTGCCCGGTCCGCTCGGCAAGAGCGCCGCTCCCTTCGATTATCCGCTTGGTTTTTGGGGTCATATTCCCTCCGCCTATCTTGGTTTCCTCACCAACGCCGATACGGTGGCAGATCAGCTCCCGAAGCTCGTCGGAGTCAACGCCTCTCGCCGCAAGAATACGCCCACCGACGCTTTCGTTTTCCATAGAGAGGGCAAGAAGAATATGCTCACTTCCGATGTACGTATGTCCCAACTTTTCTGCCTGCAGTTTCGCTGAACCAAGGGTGCTTTCCGCTTTTGAGGTGAATTTTTTTGCCATATATATCTCCATTCCACGTAAATTATATCTATAGTTTATGTAATTATTGTACACAAAAGTCCTCGGATATTCGGTCGGATTGTGTCGGCATGGAAATTTTTTGATTTGTCGATTGACTTGCAGTCCGCTTTGTGGTACAATATCTTATGGTATATTAATTTTCGGAAGGGATGGGAAAGTATGAAAATTTTACTGACTCATATGTGGATGGTAATCGGCGGCGCGGAAACTCATGTTGTTGAGCTTGCACGGGGACTTAAGGCTGCCGGTCACGATGTGACTGTGGCATCAAACGGCGGTGTATATGTGGAAGCACTGGAAAGTGCCGGAGTAAAGCATATCACAGTGCCGCTGCACACGAAAAATCCCATAGCTATGCTGAAAAGCCGTACCATACTGAAAAAACTGATACGAAAAGAAAAATACGACATAGTTCACGCCCATTCCAGAATCCCGGCGTTCATCTGCGGCTCGCTTGCGAAAAAGCTCCCATTCAAATTCGTGACGTCGACCCATGCGGTCTTTAAGGTGAACTCTCTCCTTTCGAGAATATCCGACTGGGGTGAGCATACCTTTGCCGTGAGCTGTGACATAAAGCAGTACCTCATTGATAACTATAAGACTCCTTCCGACAATATCACCCTTACAATAAACGGTATCGACACGGAGAAATTCTCGAAAAAAGAAAAGTCCGCTGTGACGGACTCTTTCAAAGTAATGTACGTCAGCCGACTTGAGCCGGATATCGCACTGCCGGCGTTTCTTCTCTGCGAGGCGGCGGAAGGGCTGTCGGAAAAGATCCCCGGACTTGAAATATATATCGTGGGCGGAGGCAGCTCCGAGGCGGAAATCGCCGCCAAAGCGAAAACAGTAAACGAGAAAATCGGCAGAGAGGTAATAACGCTGACCGGTCCTCGTACGGATATCGCCAATGTTGTGGGCGAGGGCGATGTATTTGTGGGCGTATCCCGAGCCGCCCTTGAGGCTATGAGTCTGGAGCTGCCCGTAATTTTGGCTGGGCAGCAGGGATACCTCGGTATTCTTGACGAAAAAACAATGCCTGTGGCAAGACTGACCAACTTCACTTGCCGCGGCGAGCGTCTTCCCGTGGCGGAGGATATTTACTCGGATATACTTAACATTTACGCCCGTGGAAAAGAGGGTTGGGATTCTCTCGGAAAGCTTGGCAGAAGCGAGATCCTCACCAGCTATTCCGTAAAGAAGATGGTTGCCGACCACGTGGAGGCTTACGGGAAACTGCGTGAATATCGCAAAAAGCGCGGATGCGACATTATCATCAGCGGATATTACGGCTTTGAGAATATCGGTGACGATTCGCTGCTGACTTCAATCATTGCCGGAATCCATGAACGCATTGAAGATGCGAGAATTACCGTTCTGGCAAAGCATCCGAGAAGACTTGCCAAAATCTGTGGTGTTAAGACCATAAACCGCTTCAATCTTCCGAGAATCGCCCTTGAAATGAGAAAAGCGAAGCTTCTCATCTCCGGCGGCGGAAGCCTTCTCCAGGATGGAACGAGTAAAAAAAGTCTTTACTACTATGTCTGTATCATAAAGATGGCGAAGATGATGAATCTCGACCTTATGCTCTACTCAAACGGTCTTGGACCTCTGCGCTCGGAGTACGGCAGGAAAGCTACGGCAGATATTATATCAAAAGCTGACTATATAAGCTTTCGTGAAGCGGAATCACTTGAGTTTGCGAAATCTCTCTGTGACAAAAGGGAGCTTCGCCTCACCGCTGACCCGGCATTTCTTTTGGAGCCTGCGGCGGATGAGTGGCTTCGTCATATCATGAAGCGAGAGGGAATAAAGGGAAAATTCTTCGTTGCCTCCATTAAGGACGGCAATAACTTTGACGGCAGTGCTACCGATGAAGCGGCAATTGATATCTTCGCCCGTGAGATCGGTGCGGCGGCAGACAAATACGGAATGACACCTATATTTGTACCTATGTACCCATCCCGTGACGACGATATAACCGAGCTTCTTCTTAAGAAATGCGGACGTGGGAAAATACTCCGCGGACTTACGGCAAGTGAGCTTCTGGGACTGCTCAAGAGGGCGGAATTTGTTATAGGCACCCGTCTTCATATGCTTATTTTTGCCGCATCAGCGGGGGTGCCTATGCTTGGTATTTCCTACGACCCGAAGATCAACGGATTTATGAATTACATTGGTGAGGGCGGACGTATTCTTGATATCCGCGAGCCGAAAGAGGGCGAGCTTGAGGGCGCAATCGATCGGCTGATGGACGACTCTGCGGTGATGCGCAGACGGCTGTCCGAGGTTTCCAAGGAAATGAAAAAGCTTGCAACGCATGACTGTGATGCCGTTCCTATGATAATGAAAACTACAAGGTAAGCGCGAAAGGATACTGACATAATTCCATGAGATTTTTTGGCTTTTCCCGACATAGAATCCCCCCCCCTCATTTCCACGAGGGGGGCGGGGAGTTTTTGCTCGGGGGATTTATAAAAAAGAAAAATTGATTTTTCATAGCCTTGGCGGCGGCGATTG
>JAZRPJ010000204.1:0-17242 GCA_045649205.1 Candidatus Flemingiibacterium sp. | reverse complement strand
GATTTCATCGCGAAGCGATTTCATCCACCGCAGGTGGATTTCTTCCACCGACGGCGGATTTAGTTGCAAAAAGCACCTGCTTGCGCAGGTGCTTTTTGCTGGCAGGGATAGTTGGACTCGAACCAACGCATGCAGGAGTCAAAGTCCTGTGCCTTTACCGACTTGGCTATATCCCTAAATACCTATTTAGTATACCACATTTAGTCTTGTTTGTCAAGGGCTATTTGAAATTACTTACAGTTTATCGGAAGCGTGTCTGCTTGACAATTTTACTGCAAATATGGTATAATAAATAATAGCAAACACTACCGGAGGAAAAATCATGACCGACTATATTACCCTTACCGAACAGCTTCGTGCCATAATCGCCGGCGTGCCGTACAGAACCGCAAATCTTGCCAATGCTTCGGCACTGCTATACGATACCCTTGATGGTATCAACTGGGCAGGCTTTTATCTGATGGAAGACGGAAAGCTTATTCTCGGTCCGTTTCAAGGTAAGCCTGCCTGCATTGAAATTGCTGTAGGGCGCGGTGTATGCGGTGCTGCTGTAGCAGAGCGGCAGACAGTGCTTGTACCGAATGTATATGAGTTTCCCGGGCATATCGCCTGCGACAGTGCGTCAAATTCCGAGATCGTTATTCCGCTGTTCTGTGATGGTGAGGTGATTGGGGTGCTGGATATTGACAGTCCTCTCTACGCTCGCTTTACAGAGTATGACCGAGAGGGGCTTGAAGCATTCGTCAGAGTGCTTGAAGAATGTGTATATTTTAAATAAATTTCAAGAAGGGAAAAGCCATTTATTTGACTCTCTTTTTTCGAAAAATATATTGATTTTTTCCACAAACTGTGCTAAACTATTATTCGTAAATACGTTTTAGTGAGGACAAAATGGATTATCTTTATCTTTTGGGTGCGATGACTTTTTCTGCCACAATTACTGTCGGCGGTCGCTTATACAACAACAAAAACAAGGGACTGGCACACGTTTCAAGGCTTTATAATATGCTGGTACCGATCTTTGCTTCTCTCGGTTGGCTTGCGATTTGGATTTTTGATTTTTCCTTTGATGTGAGAGTTATTCCATACTCCGTAATGTACGGTATCGGATACAGCTTTTTTACCATCGGCATGCTGGGTGCTCTTAAAGCAGGCTCAACTTCGCTGACGGCCCTTATAAAGCAGGTTGCACTGGTTGGCGTTTCTATTTGGGGATTTATTTTCTGGGATACGCCGTTCACTGTTATAAGCGCGATCGGTATTGTACTTATCGTAATTTCTCTTGCACTTTGTCTTCTCACTAAGGAAGAAAAAAGCGAATCCAACAATATATTTAAATGGCTGTTTTTCGCTTCACTTATCGCCATCGGAAACGCCGGATGTTCAATAGTACAACGATATCAGCAGATGGCTTTTGACTATCAGCACAAGAATATGCTCATGTTCTTCGGCTGTTTTTTTGCCGCTGTTGTATGCTTTTGCCTGGCGCTTCCCGAAAAGAAAGAAAACTGGGGGAAGGCCGTCAAAGGTTCATGGATGTGCCCGCTTTTGACGGGTTGCAGCAGTTCGATTTCAAATCTATTTTCTTATTGCTACCGGCTGTCACAGAGGTACAACCCTCGAAGAGCTTACCGACAAATTCGGTGCGGAAATTGTGAAAAATGAAAAAATCATAGTTCATGACTGTGATGACAGCGAAAATATGATCTCTCTCGGAAAGCTCCCATCAGGCGGTGAGTGCCTTATCAACCGGATTGCTTACGAAGCGGATCTGCTTCTTTCAGAAGGATTTATTGAGCCTCATTTTTTTGCAGGATTTTCCGGTGGGCGAAAGAGTGTACTTCCGGGAATTGCATCGAGAAAAACGGTACTTGCAAATCACTGCTCTGAATTTATTGATTCCGATTTTGCAAGAACGGGTATTCTCGAAAAGAATCCCATCCATGAGGACATGGTATGGGCTGCAGGAAAGGTGAAGCTTGCATTTATTGTCAACGTAGTGCTTGACCTAAACAAGAACGCAATTTTTGCCGTTGCCGGCGACTATATTGAGGCGCACAAGGCAGGATGCAAATTCTTAAACGATCTTTGCTGTGTAAAGGCGGTTAAATCCGACATTGTAATTACCACAAACGGTGGATATCCGTTGGATCAGAATGTTTATCAGGCGGTCAAAGGTATGACCGCAGCAGAGGCTTCCGTCAAGGAAAACGGTGTGATCATAATGATGGCAAAGTCAAACGACGGTCACGGCGGTAAGAATTTCTTCGACCAGATAGCTCTCGAAAAAGATATTGATAAAACTTTAAAGCTTTTCCGCAGCCGCGGACGTAGTGAAACGGTTCCGGATCAGTGGCAGACACAGGTTTTCATCCGTGTACTGAAGCACGCTTCAGTGATATATATTTCGGATATGCCGGATGATATAATTTCACAGATGCACATGATTCCAGCCCACGGTATTGCCGAAGCGATCGCAAAAGCAAAAACTTTATTAAATAACGTATCACCGACAATAACCGCTATTCCCGATGGCGTATCGGTTATTGTTACTGAATGATTGGAGAAAAATTATGAATTTTAAAAATTTAAAAGGATTTCTTGACAAAATGGTCAGGGAAGAACGAACTCCCGGATGTGCGGTTGTAGTATATAAGAACGGAGAGCGTGTGTACGAATACGCGGCAGGTGTTTCAGATCTTGAAAGCGGCGAAAGGCTTACCGGTGGCGAGCATTTCTGCATCTATTCCTGCTCCAAGGTTGCCACTGCTACAGCCGGTTTGCAGCTTATCGAAAAAGGCATTTTAGATGCAAATGCGCCTCTTTATGACTACATTCCCGAATACCGTCACATGGCTGTAAAGACTGAAAACGGAGTTGAGGAGGCGAAAAATCCCATACTTGTTGGCGATCTTTTCTCCATGAGTGCAGGATTTGACTACAATTTTAACTGTGAAGCCTTTAGCAAAATGGTTGAAGACACCGAGGGAAAGGGAAGTACCGCACTGTTTGCCAAGTATATGTCAAAATCCGTGCTGTATTTTGAACCCGGTACGCACTGGCAATATTCCCTTTGCCACGATGTTTTGGGTGGTCTTATAAGTGTTGTTACCGGCGAAAAATTCGGCGATTATGTTAAAAATAACATTTTTGATCCGTTGGGAATTACTGGAAGTACATACCACATGACACCCGAAATTGAGGCAAACATGGCATCCCAGTACAGATTCGTGCCAAAGGACCCTAATCAGCAGAATTTGTCCCTTGTAGAAGCACAAATGTTCGGCAATGCAAGCGAAGGAAGCTTCCAGGAGGTTCCTAAGGCTCGTCAAATCGGTGGGTGCAATCTTCCTGAATTTGAAAGCGGCGGAGGCGGAATCATCACAACCGTCGGTGAGTATGCGAAACTCGCATCTGCGTTATCCTGCGGCGGACTTGGCGCTAACGGTGAGCGGATTTTATCTCCTCATGGCGTTGAGCTTATGAAAACTAACCGTCTTAATGAAACCCAACTGAAAGATTTCAAATGGAAGCAATTAGCCGGTTACGGTTACGGTATGGGTGTCCGTACGCACATTGACAGAGCCAGATCCGGATCACTGGCAAATCTCGGTGAATTCGGTTGGGGCGGCGCCGCCGGTTCAACGGTGATAATGGATACCAACGAACAGCTTGGCGTATTCTTTGTACAACACACCCTGAATCCTCGTGAGGAATGGTATCAGCCACGTCTTCGCAATGTGGTTTACAGCTGTCTTGATTAATATATAATATATAAATATAGGCACGGGGGCTCCGAAATGATGGCCTCCGTGTTTTTTCATTATTTTCGTTTCCCTCAATTATACAAAATTTGCATTTTGTATAATTAGGTTGCTTGTTCCCGGGCGCAGGCTTCCCTCGTGTGTCGCGGCTGAAAACTATACGACCATATCTAATCCATATATTCCGCTTTTCTTACGGCAGCGGTAGATGCCAAAAAAGAAATTTTACAAACCATCTTAATAAACAAAATTAATTGTGGCAATAGATTCATCGGATTGTAAAGAAGTGTCCCACGATTCTTCGACCGGGTACATTAATGTAACTTACGCCAGAAACAACTCTACTGTTCCCTCTTATTCTTTTGAAAAGTATAACACATTTTATATCATAAAAATTGTGGCACCTGAATCTCTTAAATTCGGGTGCCGTTCCTTTTATAATATCTGTTTAAGCTTCTGTTAGCTTTACATCCTCAAGATACCAGCCGGATAATTCGCTCTTGTTTTCATATGCGCGGTAGCTGAACTCATAATATTCACTTCCTATTTCAAACACAAAGGTGTGCCAAAAATGAATATAATAGTCATTATTATCCCAATCGCTAAACTCCGAATCGGACGAGGGTGAAACCGTTGAAAAGTTTTCGTAGACAGTACCATCGCTGAGGGTTACGGTATATTCCAAGCTGTAATATCTGTATTTGTTATAAAAATCCACAGCATCATCTGCTACAGTAAAGTTCAGAGTTACGTTTCCGTCCGTTAAAGTGAATTCTCCAAAGGTCTTATCCATATAGGCATAGGACCATGCACCGTTATGGCAGTTATCTATATACCACACATCACTGCAATATTCATAGGGCATATATTTTGCGGTGCTTCCGCTGTACTTTATGCAAATGGGCGCAAACACATCAAGCTTTACATAATCATATGTCACAGTATAGCTGCCGTCTTCGTTCTCGGTGTAGTCGGTAACGTCCACATCGTATCCTAATCTTGCTTCAAGCTGCAGCTCGGCGTCCTCAAAGTCAAAGCCTCTCGGTCTGTCACCGGTGTATGTAAGCTCGCATTTGGTAAGCTCCCAATTGTTGGAAATACGCTCAAATTCTGCGTCAAAGTCGAAGCTGTATGCGCTGTCTGTAATCGTTCCCTCTGCAATAACTTTGAATCCAATTACATAACTCTGCGCATATGTTACAGTTATTTTGTAATCTTCACTGTATAGGGGAATGCGCTCATTATATTCACTATAGATTATTTTATCTCTTATTTCGTCGCGGATATCATCCTCGTCAAATTCTCGAGGGAGTTCATCAGTAAGTTCAGGCTCGGTTTCGGCATCGGTTTCTTCCTCGGTGTCGTCGCTGATTTTCTCTGTGCTGTCACCGTGGGGTTCTACAGTTGTACCCTCTTCATTATCAGTGGACGGTCCCAAATCCGGGAAAACTTCTACGATTTTGCCGCATGAACTAAGGGCGAAGGTGAGTGCCAGTACAGCAGCAAGACAAATGAGCAGCGTGTTTTTTGAAAAAAAGTTTATCATCTGTAATCTCCTTTTTAATTATGACACTAAAATCAAATAAAACAAGTCAATACCCAATACAGTGTTGGGATAGTGAAAATTGAAACTAATGTTGTACCAAGAGTAAACACAACTGCATTTTTTGTATCTCCGTTATAGTTATCGGCAAAGGTGGTTGCAAGACCTGCTGTTGGCGTGGCAAAAGCGATGAAAAATCCTTTTATTACGTCGCCGTCTATGATGCTTCCGAGTACAGGCTTAAATGTAAACAGAATTGCCACGATAAGCACCGGAAAAACGATCAGCTTGAGTAGCGACACATAATAGCATTTGAGCGTTTTAACAGTGTCGAAATCTTAACACTTGCCAATTTTATGCCGAGAATCGTCATGGAGATGGGCGTTACTATATTGTTGAAGTGATCCGAATATGTAACAAGCTCCGGAACATAGTCCTTTACCTTTAACAAATTCAGAACTATGCCAATAAGAAAGGCAATCAGCACCGGATTAAGGATGGCTTTTTTTATATTCATGCTGTTCTTATCGCCCGATGTGAGATATGAGCCAAGGGTAAACATAAGAACATTTGATATAATGTTAAGAATTATCAACACTACAAACACCTGAGAATCTCCGCCAAAAACGGCAATGGCAAGAGGTAGTCCCAAGAAACCGTTATTTGAAAAGACAGCACAGAAGCGCATCATTCCACTTGTTTTTTTGTTTTTTTCAAATGCAGTTAATGGCTTTGAGATGAGAAACATGACAAGTGTATAAAGTATTCCCGCTCCTGCTACAAAAAGTAACTGTACCAGCGTTTCGCGGTTAAGTGTGAGATTGTTGACAGTTCCCTTGAGAATAAGAAACGGCATTCCCACATACATAAGAATTTTTGAAAAAACTCCCGATTGCTCCTGCTTCAGCATCCCGCATTTCACAAGTAAATACCCCGGAATTGCCAGTGCTGCAAACAAAAGCACATTGCGAATCATTATTATAAATGCGTCCATAAAGATTCTCCTATGTCATATTGTAAAAAGGGGCTGTTTCAAATTAAAAACTTGTGACAGCTCGTGACGCAAAAGCGTCCAATACTGTTACACACCACCATAAATAAAATGCCACCAATATGGATAAATAACTTCTGATGCACTTCCGGAAACAGACCAGATTACCTCCCAAGAAGTTTCTACCCAAGAACCGTTTGCTTTCTCAAAAGTCAGGATATTAGCATCGGTTATTCCTTTACCGACGTAGTATACCTCAGCTTTATCGCCGTCGCAGTATAATACTTTGAAGTACTCCATTTCTCCAAGCATCGTATTTTGTTTGTATGCATTCTCAAAATCTTGATAGTGTTTATATGTAAGTATTTCACACTTAATAAGCGAGGATACCCAAAAAATGATTGGCAGAGCAATAACAACAATGACAAGCATCAACAACCGTTTCTTTTTCATTTCAAATTCTCATGTCCTCCGTTCCGAAATGAATGGATATCATTACAAAAAGCCTAATTTATCAAGCAGACAAATTAGGCTTTTTACATGGTGCGGGTAAAAGGACTTGAACCTTCACGAAGTTGCCCCCACTAGAACCTGAATCTAGCGCGTCTGCCAATTCCGCCATACCCGCATATTTAGTGTTCATCTTACGCTGAACACTATTATATTATACATTATTTGCCGCTGTTTGTCAAGAGTGTTTACGATATTTCTTTCATTTCTTTTCATTTAATTTCAGATAGATCAAGCGCTTTGCCGTAAGAGGTATATTCTACTGTAAGACGGTCGATAAGCGCCTCGTATTCCTGCCAAAATACCTTCTCTGCCCACAATTCAAACAGCTCTTCCCTATTCTCTTCCATATATTCCGCATCCTTTTCACAACGCAAAACTATATGGAATCCGTAATCGCTTTCAATAACACGGCTGTATTCACCTACGGCAAGTCCTATAGCCGTTTCCCATATTTCCTCAAGAGCATCGTATTCGGTGGTATAATATCCATGCTCTGGCGGCAGACTGGCTTCGTTATAATCGCTGTGCTCTTTCATCAAATCTTCGAATTTTTCGCCATTCGTCAGCTTTTCAAGCACGGTTTCAGCTTCGTCCCTTGAATACTCTCTCGTTTCCTCTGTTTGTGAGGCAATGTATATTTCCTTGATACAAATAAGTTCTTCATCGGCTAAAGCGGCATCTATTGAAGCTTCATCCGTTGGAATTTTTCCAGTTTCCTTCATCTTCGCTATGATATTCTCCGAGAGCATTTTCTCCGAGGAAAATTCACGGAAAAGATAGTCTGTCATATACTGGGCTTCAAGTGCCAGCTTATACGCCTCGTCATCGGCAAAGTTTCCGGTACGGTAGTCATCCACATACTCATCAATGCTTTCTTTTTGCTCTTTTGTAAGATCGGCTTTATATTCACGGGCGAGAATTAAAAGTGCAGCGTGAGTTTTGGCGTTCTCTTCGGTAAGCGCTTTTAACTCGGCGAGCTCCTCGGATGTAAGCGTTTCAACATCCGGGTAGTTATCTCTTTTATTATTCAGAAAGTAATATCTGTATTCCTGATATTCTACCCCTTCGCCACCGACTTTCATTACTACTTTTTTATCTTGTGCTGTGGGCGCAAATGGAGAATCTGAGCTGCCGCAGCTTGCCGCAGTTACCATTGTAGACAAGGCGAGAACTGCGGATATTATGTTTTTTTTCATAAATTTGCCTCTCTGTTTCTGTTTTCTGCGTATATTATATCGCACAATTGTGACAGCAGTGTGAAGAATATCGGAATTTATTCTGTGAACCCCAATTTATACTCCATACCAAGCATTTCGTACTTCGCCCCCGCAAGAGTGTTATAGGGAAGATACTCCACGCTATAGCCCTCTGTCAGTCTTTTGATCGCTGCAAGATTTTCCTTGGTATCTATAATTCCAGGTATCAACGGCACGCGGAAGATAAACTCCTTGCCGCTTTTTTTTAGATATTCTATATTTTTGAGAATTTTCTCGTTACTGACACCGGTATACCGTTTATGTTCTTCGCTTTTGACAAGCTTTATATCCTCATTATGTAATCGAATTTATCGGTTACTCTTTTGTAGGTTTCCTCGTCTGCATATCCGCTTGTTTGTATAGCTTTGTGGATACCGGAAAGTCTATTAGCAAGCTCGCATACAAAGTCTGCCTGCATCATCGGCTCTCCGCCGGATACGGTTATACCCCCATTAAGGCTTTTAAGAATGGGGGCGTTGCGTTTAAGTTTTTCTGCCAACTCCTCTGCTGTGATTTCGTAACCGGCAACACTGAGCGCCCCGTTCACACAGCTATGCGCACATCGATCGAAGCGCCTACATTCTTCATGGTCGCAGGGCTTTCTGCACATACCGCAGTCCGTGCAGAAATTTTTCTTATGCATAAGCTGCGGTTCTCTTGTTAAGCCTTCAGGGTTATGACACCACACACACCTAAGCGGACATCCCTTAAGGAAGACAGTTATCCTCCCGCCAGGACCATCGTGTATTGAAAATTCCTTGATATCGAATATTGTTCCGTTCATTTTATACCGTATACTGCTGTCTTCTCATAACATGATCCTGGTATTCTCTGTCAAGCTCCACAAAGTACGCACTCCAGCCCCATATTCTTACCACAAGCTGACGGTACTTTTCAGGATTGGCCTGAGCATCCTTCATGCACTGGGTATTTACAGCGTTAAGCTGCAGCTGATGTCCACCCATATCAATATATGACTTTACAAGCATCGCCACTTTTTTAATGCTGTCGGCATCGTTAAACATACTTTCCGCAAATTCAAGAGTAAGCGGTCCGCCGTTGGTCGCATTCTCAAAGTGCTGTTTTGAGAAGGATTTGATTACAGATAAATGAGATTGTTTGTATACTTTATATTCGTCATTGTCACCTTTTTATCCGTAGTGACCTGATGCGTTACAGCCGCATCGTATACCTCATATATATAGCAATCGGTTACGGTATAGTTATCGCATCCACCGTATACCTCCACGCCGTTTCCGTAGCGTGTGACGGTGCCTCTGCCGCCTTCGGGGTAATTAGGGTCAGTGCCGAGATAATGCTGTATATTCCCGCCGATCCAGCCTATTTCGCAGTTTCTAACAGTAAGTCCCTTTGAATAGCCGCCTGCGACAACGCCGAAGCAGTAATACTTCATAGCAATATTATCTATCGTCACATTTTCCTCTTCACCGATAAGAAAAGTAAAGCGGCGTGCAATTGCTTCGATAGAATCGAACACGTCACCGGGATTTCCCTTATCACAGCGAAGATAGAGTGTTCCATATGTCCCGCTGACCTCCGGGACGGGAAAATCTTCACCTTTTGATGGCTTGGTGGTGAAAGAAGATTCAAAATGCCAATAGATATCAAGATCTCTTGACATCTGCTCCTTTACATCAAAGGTACGGCTCTGATCATCGCGACAAACAAACCTGCCGCCTATATAGCTGGGAATCAGCTTTCTTGAGTGCGCTTCTCCGCCGTTAAAAACAAGAGTTCCAGCATCAAGCATTTTTTCCTTGCATTTCCATATGTTTTTGTCCGGATATACAAGCTCCCACATTTCCGGTGAGGCGTAATCACGCTCACCACCGTAGAATGTGGGTTTAGTACCATTACCGTAAGCTCCGTAAGTAACGCCGCTCCTAACCTTGACTGTACCGCGAAATATATCTCCCCGCTTAAAAAGGACTGCATCACCGAGGGTGAGTTCAGCCTCTGAAGCTTTTTCTGGGCTTCTCCATGGCTTATCCGGTGTTGTACCTTCATTTGCATCGTCACCAGCTGTACTTACATAATATGTGTTCCCTTTTACTTCCAAAGCGTCGGGTGCGTTAAGGATCTCGTTCTTCGTTTTATATAAAGATCTTCGTTTTGTTTTAAAAACTCTTCTGTTGCTTTTATCATATAGCTGTACCTCTGAAAATTGTGCTTACACGGCAATATCTGTCATTCCCCTACATTTTACCCCACAATTATGACAGCAGTGTGAACAAAGGTCGTTTTTGACAAACTTTATCGGATTTTTTTATAAAATACGACGGTTGATGATGGCGCATTCCGGTTGGCAGAGGTTTTATACCAATGCTATAATAGTCCCAGAAACTTACGAAAGGAATTTTTCAAATGCTCCCCCCAAGCTCCGGCAAAAAACTTCTATCTAAAATCAAAGCTTATATTGATGAATGTAAAAACAGTGATTCAAAAAAACCGGTTTTTGCAAATGTTGCCGGATTTTGTCGCTTTGCTGGAATCTCTGTAAATGATTTTTTAACACTAAAAGCAAAATTCCCCGCCGAATTCGAGGAGGCAGGTGCTTATTTTGAGGATGCGGCATTAAACTCCTCAGCTACAGCCACTCTTGTAGGAATGTACCTCAGACAATACGGTTTTTGGGGTACACCTGCAGCAGAGGAGGTTATCTGCGATCACGATATGTATGCAGACGGCATATAAGACTACTATATAATTGGAGGTTTTTAAGTTGCATCTTCATGGCAAGCCCAACGAAAAACAACAGGAATTTTTCCGTTCTACAGCCCATTTTACCGGTTACGGCGGTGCAAGAGGCGGTGGAAAAAGCTGGGCACTCAGACGTAAGCTCATACTTCTATGTTACCGATATCCCGGTATTCACTGCCTTATAATCAGGCGGACTCTTACCGAGCTTCGGCTTAATCATGCTGATCCGCTGCAGAAGGAGCTTGGTGCGTCAGTACCTTATTCAGCCGGAGAACGTGTATTTCATTTTAAAAACGGCAGCAGAATTGATCTCGGTTATCTTTCCTGCGACGGCGACACCCTTAGATATCAGGGGCAGGAATACGATATAATAGCCATTGACGAGGCAACACAGATCACCGAATATCAGTTTTCTTGCCTTAAGGGCTGTCTTCGCGGTGTGGGGAAATTCCCCAGACGGATGTATCTGACCTGTAATCCGGGCGGCGTTGGTCACGCATGGGTAAAGCGGCTGTTTATCGACCGTAATTTCAGAGATGGCGAGAACCCGGATGATTATCGGTTTATTAGGGCTTCTGTATGGGACAACGGCATTCTACTGAAAAATGATCCAGATTATGTAAAGGGGCTTGAAGGTCTTCCAGAATCCCTTCGTGCCGCTTGGCTTGAAGGACGGTGGGATATTTTCGAGGGTCAGTTTTTCCCCGAATTCTCAAGAGAAGTTAATGTTGTCCCACCCTGCTCACTTCCCTGCGGTATGCGGTTTGCCGCCTTTGATTACGGCTTTGACAGATTTGCGCTGCTCATCTGCGCGCCTATTGAAGACAAGCTATATGTCACCCGTGAATATTGCAAATCCGGTTTGACCCTTTCTCAAGCCGGAGAAGCTCTCGCCGAAATTTGCCGGCATGAGCGCGAGATTGGCAACAATGTAACCTATGCGGTAGCATCTCCCGACCTTTGGAACCGCCGCCAGGACAGCGGCTACAGCGGATTTGAAATAATATCAAAAATTGACGGCGTACCGCCGCTCAGACGTGCCGACAACCGTCGTATTCCCGGTTGGCGTGCCTTGAGGGAAAAGCTATCTGACAAATTAAAGATCTTTAGCAGCTGTGAGGAGCTTATTCGCTCCATGGAGGCTCTTCTCTGTGACAAGCATATGCCGGAAGATGCCGCCGGTGAGCCGCACGATATCACCCATACGCCCGAGGCGCTCAGATATGCAGTTATGTCCCGTTCTGAAGCCAAATTCACAGTCACAAAGGCTTGTGACGGCGGACTTATCAAATTTTAGGCGTATATTCTCTCACCGTTGTCCGGAAAGCGGTGTGATTATATAAATATATTTTATTTTATTTGGAGGTTTATACCTATGGCTATTTCCACTTTTATTCCTACCGTTTGGAGTGAAACGCTTCTCGAACAGCTCGACCGCGAATATGTGGGCGTTCGCAACTGTAACCGTGACTTTGAAGGAGATATCAAAGACAAGGGTTCTTCTGTAAAGATCGGCAGCATCGGAAATATTTCTGTATTTGATTATACGAAAAACACCGATATGGCAACACTTCAGACCCTTTCGGATACTGATATGACCCTCGTCATCAATCAGGCGAAGGCATTTAATTTCCAGATCGACGATATTGACCGTGCTCAGTCACAGCCCAAGCTTATGAAAGCGGCAATGCGTCAGGCTGCTGCAGCCCTCGCCGAGGTTGCGGACAAATACGTCTATAAGCTTTACGAAAATGCTCTCTCCGAAAATATTATTTCTGTTGACGGAATTACAGCGGACAACATTCTCGACACTATCATCGAAGCACGTCAGAAGCTTCTTGCAAACGGTGTAAACAGCAACATGGAAACCGCTCTTGAGGTCACTCCAGAGGTCGCTTCTTACATTCTTCGTTCCAAGATCCTGAGCGGCACTGACAACCGTGATTCTATGGAAAACGGTCACCTTGGCAAGATCGTCGGATTTGATATTTATGTATCTCCCAATGTAGCCAAGGACGGCGGTGGACGTCATCAGTGCTTCGTTCGTACAAAGCGCGCTATTGCTTTTGCCGAACAGCTCAATGAGGTTGAGGCTTATCGCCCAGAATCAAGATTCGCCGATGCGGTTAAGGGTCTTCACCTTTACGGCGCAAAGGTTGTTTATCCCAAGGAATTTATCGTTCTTGATATAGAACCTTAATCCCTTATTTCTGTGGGGCTGCCGGATTTTACTGCAGCCCCATAAATTCTATAAAAAAGGAGAAAAATAACTATGACTTGCAGAATTATATATACTATCGCGCTTACTGTCATCGGCGAAACTGAATCAAGCGGAGTATGTGAGGATTACGCCGCACGTTCACCGAGCCTTCTTAATGTAATATTTTCAAGATACGCAAAGCTCTCCGAAATAATTTCGGGAAATGCCGCTCCCGTTGACATTCCTCTGATCACCGACCTCGAAAATGAATACCCGCTTCACGAGCGCCTGATTCCTATATGTGCGCAGTCTTTGGCTGCCATGCTGATTACTGATGAGCTTCCCGATTTGTCCGAGCTTTTAAATAATAGGGTCGCTTCCGACGAAGAAGCCTTATCCCGTGAGTTCACGGAATTAAGCACTGTCAAGGAGGTTTACGGCTCATGAGATCGCCCACAGATGCTGTAATCAGCGATTTTTCTTCGCCTGCTGCCATGAGTAATTTCCGTGTGAACGCCGATAAAACCTTAAGTAAGCGTGACGGGTATTATAAGCTCGGTGATTTCGGAGATCGTGTCCGCGGGGCGTATGCCATAGATGATATCACCTATACCGTTATCGGTAGTACTCTTTTTAAGCTTCAGAACGGTGAATTTACCCGCATCGGAGAAATGCATGAATGCTCATTCACTGATGATGAAAAGGTATCTATGTTCTGCAATGCGGATATTCTCTACATAATCGGCGGTGGAGAATTTTATTACTATAATATCCTTGAAGATGTATTTTCCGTGTATCAGACATATTCACCGCTTATCCTTAAAAATGCTACTCCCCAGGGAACCGGTGAGCCATGTGAAGCCCCAAACATACTTTCTGCTCATCGAAAAATTCAATACAACATCAAACAAAATACAGTGGATTACTTTTTTCCCGAGACTGTAGAATCCATCGAAAAAGTATATCTGAATGATACCCTTATAACTGCGGATTACTACCGACTAATAAATGCGTACGGAGGTTTCTTTATCCAGCTTGCAAACACCGAGCTTACTTTAGATGCACGCACTATGATTGTAGAGTACGTTTCCGGTGCTTCCTCGGCTAATTTAAAGAGACAGTATCTTTCAAACGCTAATGCTTTCTTATATTCCGATGAGGATGAAACAAGGTTATTTTTATACGGCAAAAATACAAACGGAAAAATAATGCTTGCCATAGATAGAAATAAAAATTCTTCCCCACTTAACCCAAGTATTGATTATATCCCCGACGGCTCCTATTTCAGCCTGATAGACGGAAATCTCGATATCTATAAAATACTTCGCTGTAACGATGCTGTTATTTGCATAACCTCGAACTGCGCGCATCAGATATTAAAGCGATCGGTTATCATCGGTGAGGAAGAAACGGATTCACAGTTTTACAGCAAAATTCTGAATCTGGATTTTTCCACCACAGAAAAATCGGGAATTGTAATTAGTGATGAAGTATGTTACAGCTTTTCAAATGACGGACTTCTCACTTTATCGTATAACGAACGTGAGGATGCTTATTCGGTTAAAAAGCTTGAGATTCCGAACTATATGCGTCCGAACAGAAATTTTTTCTCCGAAATCACACTTCATTTCAACAAAATACGGGATGAGCTTTGGTGCTGCTGCAACGGTGATATAGCTGTGTACAATATGCGTCACCATCTTTGGTACAAATATACCGGCATAAATGCTGATTTTATGTTCATTTACAATTCGCAAACAGCATTTTCATATAACGGCGCAGTTTATCTGTTTGACGAGAATGTTTACACTGACAATAATGTTGGATTTGATGCGGTATACGAAAGCTCTCTTTATGACCTTGGAAACATATTCAAAATCAAGACTGTTTTCGGGTTTGGTGCTGTTATTGAAAATATTTACGGTACGACTCTCAACTGTACACTGAAAAATGACAAGGACGCGGAGTGCAATATAGTCATCATCGCAAATCGCAGGAGAGAGGCAGCCAAATTCGTAAAACGTGTCCATGCCAGACTGGGAGCGTGCTATTATGTTACTCTCCGTATGGAATCTCCTGCCGGTTCTCCGCCGGCTCATGTGAAAAGCATTATGTTCAGCTACAGATAACTTCAGGAGGATATCATTATGTTAGCTTTATTTTACATACTTTCATTTATCTGCGGTGCCGCCGCTATGATTACGGTACAGCTTATTATAAGCGCAAAAAAGAAAAAGCTCAAAGACAAAGACCCCCTGTTTGCGGGATGTATCGATCTTTTGAATTATTAAAGGAAAGGATAAAACAATGTTAAACAATATTTCTTGGAAGCAGTTTGAAGCCGGGCGCGAATATAACAGCAGAATAGGGCTTTATGAAAAAGTATCTCTATGCGAAAGATTTTACAGAGGTGATCAATGGAAATCTGTAAACTCCGGTCCTCTCCCCACACCTGTTTTTAATTTTATTCGACGGATCACCGATTTCCTTATAGCTCAAGCTTCAGACACGGAAATTCATATCACCTACTCCGATGAAAATTTACCGTTTATTTCCGACTCAAATCACCGAGAAAGGATCGAAAAGGTCATTTCTCTGCTTAACAGCCATGCGGCTTACAGATGGAATCAATGTCACATGGAACGTCTTATTCGCCAGCTCCTTCTTGATGCGGCAATTTCCGGTGACGGTGTGCTTTTCACTTACTGGGATCCCACAATAAGAACCGGTCAGGCATACATCGGCGATTTTGTCACCGTGAACATTGACAGCACCAATATTTTCGTGGCTAACGTCAATTCCTCGGATCTGCAGACCCAGGAGTATGTAATTATTTCCGGTCGCGAATCTGCAATCAAGCTACGGAACGAAGCGCTGTCCTTTGGTGCTTCAAGGGATGATGCAATGAAAATACGTCCCGATGAGGATATACACTACGGCGCCGGCGACAGTGCGGCGATTGAAAACACCGATGCCGCCTCGCAGAAGGCTACATATATCATAAAATTCTTCAGAGATGAAAATGGATATGTGTGTTTTGAAAAATCCACAAGGAGCTGTATTATAAAAAAAGCGTCTACCGGACTTAAATTATATCCCCTTGTGCTTATGAACTGGATCCCCACAAAAAATTCATATCACGGCACATCCCCCATTTATCCTCTTATTCAGAATCAAAAGTACATCAACAAAGCCTTTGCTCTTATGATGAAGCACATGATAGATACTGCCTTTTCAAAGGTGGTTTATGACAAAACCAGAGTCCCCGAATGGAGCAACGAGGTTGGTCAGGCTATCGGTGTTGTAGGCGGTGATATAAACGGTGTTGCATCTACTATACATCCCGGTGAAATGAATGATATTTTCCCGAGTATCATCAGCGATGTAATTAGGAACACCAAGGAAAGCATGGGAGCTACCGATGTATCTCTCGGAGAAGTTGCCCCAACCAACACCTCGGCAATTGTTGCACTGCAGGATTCTAACAATATTACACTCACCAACATAAGAGGCGCACTTTACACCTGCATCGAAGAATTGGCTGACATATGGGTAGACTTTATGTGCGCATATTACGCTGACGGACGTATGATAGTTGCCGACGGCAAAGCGGAACCTATTGACTGCAGAATCCTGAGAGAGGAGCTTATAGGTGCAAATCTGGATATCGGTCCCACAAGCAGAAGCATGAAGGCTGCCGCAGCTGCCGAGCTTGCAAAGCTGCTTGATGGCGGACACATAACGATGAAGCAGTATATAGAGAGGATCCCCGATGGAATTTTACCTTTGAAGGATGAGCTGTTATCTGAAATCGACTGTGACAAGGAGGAAAACAACGATGAGTGAGCTTAACAACACAACCGTACCGTCCCCGGAGGATGTTAACGCGGCAAACGCTGCCGCTTCTACCGGAAAGGTTTCCGATGACGGTCAGGGCGCGGTATTTTTCACCTCAAGCGATGTCCGTGCCATGAGCCGTGAGCAGGTAAGGAAAAATCTCGACAAGATTCTTAAATCAATGGAGAAACCGGAATTTTAAAAAAGAAATAGTGGTTGACACTTTTTGTGTCAACCACTTAAGGATTAAGATTAACCAAGCTTTGCGATAGCTTCTTCCACTGCCGCAAGCTGTTCTCTAAATTTCTCTCTCTTTGCCTTTTCAGCCTCAATAAGCTGTGCGGGCGCTTTTGCTGTAAAGCCTTCGTTGGAAAGCTTCTTGTCAACGCGGTCGATTTCCGCAAGGCACTTTTCTTT
>JAZRPJ010000203.1:0-3840 GCA_045649205.1 Candidatus Flemingiibacterium sp. | reverse complement strand
TGGCTACGATCCGACTTATGGTTTTTAGAAAATTTTGAGCAAAAAATACGCAAAAAACGGACATGTCAATTGTTAATTTTTTGAGTCTTATAAAACAAATGCAGAGGAACTTACGAGAATACGCCACTCAGCAAGCTTATTCTTGCCAGGTGGCGTATTACTCTTTGCGCGCTTGGGTGGAAGAAACGCGGTCACGTTCCTAAAATATGTATCTTCATTCAATTATCGCGACTATATTAGTGATGTTGCTTGTGATTCTTGCTGTGGATCACTATATTATAACTCTTGTCATAAAAAACTCGTCGTTCGCGGTGAATTGACAATTGCCGCCGAGCTTTTCTGTCATATAACGGATACTTTGCGTACCATATCCGTGCCCCTTTTTATTCGATAATGGAAGTCCGTTTGAAAAGACGGGCTTTTTGCTTATGGGATTTTTCACAGAAAGAAGAAGCTTGTCGTCTGCCGATTTCAGCATGAGCGAAACGCTGCGCTGCTCTGTCGGTAGCTCGATTACGGCATTAAGAGCATTATCAAGGGCATTGGAAAGTATGGAAGAAAACATAATCTCGTTTGTCGGTATATAATCAACACCAATCAAGTGAGCGAACTTAATTTCGTGCGCTTCGCATTTTGAAGCAAAGTCCGAGAGAACGTAATTAACGGTATCATTCGAGCAGAAGCGTGTAGGTTTTGATCTGTCGACCTGCTCCGTGTAGGAATTTATCAAATCTCTTGCGGTAGCCTTATCGTCTGTATCAACACATACGGAAAGTGTAGCCAAAAACAGGCGCAGATCGTGTCGGAGCATTTTAATTTCACGCTCGCTCCGTTTGAATGCTTCGAGCTCCTTTGCCTGCTCCTCGACGGTGATACGTATTATCTGCTCGTTTCGCTCGGCATCGGACTTTTTCTCGTGCTCTTTGTAGTATACAACGCAGAATACCGTAAACATAATGCACAGAAAAAACGGTAAAAACTCTGCGGCGATGCGGTTGTTGTCAGTCCACATGCTTGTGTAAACAACGGTTGAATAGTCGAACACATAATATACCGTCGGGACTATCGCGAATATACAAACGCTTTTCGTATCCTTTTCGAATATTTCCGAAAATGAGCGTGATAAAAATATAAGCGTTACAACAAAAACGGTGAGCAGGACTGCAATTCTTGCACAGTATTCTGCGATTTTATTATCGGACAGCGAATAGGTGAGCACACCGAACCACTTCGCGGGCTGGCACAGCAGGTATGCAGTAAATGTCGAAACGATCGCGGAGATTGGACGCTTGCCAAAGAAAAATACAATAAAGAGTATGAGCGGCAGATGCGTGATGAGTGGATACGCCTTCCACAAAAAAGGCTCGCTGACGAAAATTTGAATGACCCATTGAAGTGCACCCGTTAAGACGGAAAAAAGCAGCATTATAAGAGTATTCTTTTTATTCAGCGGGATGTTTGCAAATGCGGCGGACAAAAATACGCCGAACAGCAGGACTATAAAGCCGTGAAGTAGTACCATGATCTGCTCTGTCATTATATATCTCCTACCTTTCCGAAGGTTAATTCAAAGTATGCCGCTTCAAAATCCTTGTGCGCGGTTCTGGAGATCGGTATACGGCATCCTGAACGCATCGTTATTTCCTTTGGCGTGTATTTATTGATGCGAAAAACATTCACTATATAGCTTCGGTGGCACTTGAAAAATCCGTCGTTCACCGTGAGCTTTTCGCT
Organism: Candidatus Flemingiibacterium sp.; assembly: GCA_045649205.1. GTDB lineage: Bacteria > Bacillota > Clostridia > Oscillospirales > CAG-272 > Flemingiibacterium. Next base: position 2,106 of record JAZRPJ010000203.1, on the reverse strand, counting down.
GCAGAGGTAAAATGGATCGCTTGATTTGATACGGTTGCCGTCATTCATGGCAAAAATCACGTGCTTTCCCTGGGCTTCGATGTATTCGATATTGCGAAGCTCAATACGGTGAGCAAAGGACGAATCCCTGATCACCACATATTTTATATTGTCGGAAATATCCTCATACAACTCGTCAAGGCATGTGTGAAGCTTAACTTTATCGATCGGCTTTAACAGGTAGCCGTTTGCGCGTACCGAATACGATTCGATCGCAAACTCCGGTGAGGATGTCAGAAATACAAGCTTTACCGATTTGTCGTTCTTACGTATTTGTGCCGCTGTGTCTATTCCGTTCATAAGCGGCATTACTATGTCAAGTAAAATAATATCAAACGGTTTTTTGAAGTGGGCATCTATGAGAGAATCCCCCTCGCTGAAAAGCTCAACAGTCACATCATCAGAACCTTTTTTCCATAATGATACCAATGACTTTGTGTCTGCTAAAAAATCAGGCATATCATCGCAAATCGCAATTCTCAGCAATTAAATCCCCCCTACAGCTTGAAGATAAAACTTATTATAATTATTATATCAAATTCCAAGACATTTTTCAATGATTTTCAATGCATTTCGTTCCGCAGAAAGTGTCTTTCGTTCCACTTTTACTCATTGAAGCTATATATTATGTTATAATATGATACTAAGATTTTTTGCTCAGGTGAAGATAAGCTGTGGAAATCCCGGAAAGCATACACTCAGAGTTGACGAATTCTTGTACTGCAAACCACCGTTAAACAGCTTCTCCCGTGAAAAATCAAATACGACAAATTTTATTAAGTGAAGGATGCATAAAATGAAAAAGATTATCAGTTTCTTACTTGCGTTCAGCATGGTGCTTTCGTTTATACCGACTGCAGTTTTAGTAGATGCGCTTCAAAACGAAGTAACAGTGGAACAGTCAAATCCCTTTACCGATGTAAAGGAAAGCGATTGGTTCTACGATGCTGTGCAGTACGCACGAATCAACGGTTTCTTTAACGGAACTACCGAAACCACATTCGATCCGAACGGAACTATGACACGAGGTATGTTTGTCACGGTTCTCGGACGCATGGCGGGAGTGGATAAGGATGCGTACTTGGGTGACACCGAGTTTTCGGATGTTTCTGTGAGCGCGTACTACGCGCCCTACGTAGAGTGGGCGTCGAAGCACGGTATAACATTAGGTACGGGTGACGGTAAATTCTCGCCCGACTCGCTGATTACACGTCAGCAAATGGCGGTGTTCTTTGTCCGCTATTTTGATGCTTTTGATGTGGAATACGATACGGGCGTTGCGATAGACACTGTTCCGGCTGACTACGACGAGATCGCCGATTATGCAAAAGAGGCGGTTCTGAAGCTTTGGAGCAAGGGGCTTCTCAACGGTGACGGCGTTAACTTCAATCCGGACAGTAATGCCACCCGTGCGGAAAACGCAACTGTTTGTATGCGTACAGACAGAGCTGTTGCTGTGTGGTACAAAGAGCCCGGCGTTCCAAGCGACCGCGTGAGCATTGAGTATCCGCCGGTAGACGATGACACTGATGATGTTACCGGAGGCGATAACACCGGAGCACAGCCTGGTACAACAACTCCCGATAGTCCTTCTGGTAACGTACCGTCGGGAACTCTCCCAGGAATTCTTCCGGGGCTGATACCGCAGAACAATTCTTACAAGGTTTCATTCGTAACCAACGGCGGTGATCCGCTTGAAGCAAAAACGGTGAGAAAGGGTACGCTTGTATCTGACCTTCCCACACCGTACCGCGATGAGTATATTTTCACCGGATGGTACTATGATAATGCCCTCAGCAAGCTTGCGGCAAAGAGCGATGCTATTACCGCAAACACAACGCTCTATGCAGGTTACATTCAGAGCGAGGGCCTTGAGCCTGTGGAATCTCCGACATTCGTATCCTCGCTTGACGTTGACGGTGATTTTACGATTACCGTTGTATCCTCCGATCCCGCGCTGAGTGCAGAGCAGGTGCAGAGTGCTATTACGGTTGAGGTTGTTGCCGACAGCAGCCAGACCGATCTGTTCACTGTGAGCGGCGAGAACGGAACGTATGTGATCTCCGG
>JAZRPJ010000202.1:0-3989 GCA_045649205.1 Candidatus Flemingiibacterium sp. | reverse complement strand
GACGGTGTCTGCCACGCCACACATCTCTTTAATGCTATGTCTGCTCTTGCACATCGAAATCCCGGTGTTGTGGGTGCTGCCCTCGCCTCTGATGGCGTATCGGCTGAGTTTATCGCTGACACCTTCCATATCAATCCCGGTCTTTACAGCATCATCGCAAAGACAAAGGGTGACAAGATGATTCTCATCACTGACTGTACCCGTGCCGGCGGTATGACCGACGGTGAATATGACCTGGGCGGACAGCCTATATTCCTTAAAGGTATCGAGTGCCGTCTTGCTGACGGTACTATAGCCGGCAGTGTTCTGAAGCTCAACTGTGCCGTTAAGAATGTTCTTGACCACACCTCACTGCCTGTACATGAAGTATTTAAGATGGCATCCCTTAACCCTGCATCCGCTATCCACTGTGCTGACCGCATCGGTTCTTTAGAAGAGGGAAAAGACGCAGATATCATTATTACCGATGAAAATATTAATATAGTACGAACAATTAAGAAAGGAAGAACTATTTATGAATCTTAAAATCAATGCTCCGCTTGACCCCGGCTTTATGCCTATGTCGGTCGTCTACCGCGATTTTCAGGCAGCGGTCAAGGCTGTGGGTGGTGAAAAGCTCACTATCGGTCTTGAATGAAATGGAGGGCTTACCTCTGTTTACACAGTTGAAGTGTTTAAGGACGGCACAGGCCACGACGAAGAAAACCACGAATTTGTTGAAAGACTTGTTAAATCCCTTCTTTGGACTCGCGGAGGCTACAAGATCATTATTGCAGGCTCTAAGGTTATTGCGGATAAGATCAAAGCCGACTACTCTGTGGGCGGTTACCGTGATTTTGACCGTGACTTTATGTCCGGCGTTTACGAGGCTGACTTTGAGGTTGTCCATGTTCCTTTTGAAAAGGCTCCCGTCGCCAATGAATCCGCATCTCCGGTAGGACGTCACCTCAATGGCTGCCGTATCGGATTCGATGCCGGAGGAAGCGACCGAAAGGTAAGTTCCGTTGTTGAAGGTGAGGCTACATACTCCGAAGAGGTAATTTGGTTCCCTAAGCTCCAGAACGACCCTCAGTATCACTACGAAGGAATTATGGATGCCATGAAGACTGCTGCATCAAAGATGCCAAGAGTTGACGGCATCGGCGTGTCAACTGCAGGAGTTGTTATAAATAACCGCATTATGACATCCTCGCTTTTCCTTAAGGTGAAGAACGAAAATCCCGAGGCATTTGAAAAGGTCGTCAAGAATATCTACACCGATATCGCAAAGGAACTCGGCGATGTACCGATCGAAGTAGCTAACGACGGTGACGTTACAGCTCTTGCAGGTGCTATGGATCTCGATGACAACAATGTTCTCGGTGTCGCAATGGGTACAAGTGAAGCCGGCGGATATGTTGACGGTAACGGCAATATTACCGGTTAGCTCAATGAGCTTGCATTCGTTCCTGCAGACTATAACAAGGACGCTATGGTAGACGAATGGTCTGGCGACTACGGATGCGGCGTTAAGTATTTCTCCCAGGATGCCGTTATTAAGCTGGCTCCCGCTGCCGAAATCGAGCTTGAAGAAAGCGCATCTCCTGCGGAAAAGCTTAAGGCCGTACAGGGACTTATGGCTGCAGGTGACGAGCGCGCCGCTAAGATTTACGAAACCATCGGTGTGTATTTCGGATATGCTGTTGCTTACTACGCTCTGTTCTATGATATTAAGCACGTTCTTCTCATGGGCCGTGTATCCTCCGGTGAGGGTGGAAGCATTCTTCACAAAAACGCAGAAAAAGTACTTGCTGAAGAATTTCCCGAGCTTGCGAAGAAGATTACAATTCATCTTCCCGATGAAAGCAGCCGCCGCGTAGGTCAGTCTATCGCCGCTGCAAGCCTTCCTAACATAAAGTAAAATTGAAATGTAAATCCCCTGCCGGGTATTTTCCTGGCAGGGGGTCTGTAATTCCCCCTTGACAAAACAGAGAAATTGTGGTATCATATTGGTACGCTGAAATTTGTTCCGGTAGCTCAGCGGATAGAGCACTCGCCTCCTAAGCGAGGGGTCGGAGGTTCAAGTCCTCTTCGGAACGCCAGAAAGTGCCGAAGGTATATATCTTTCGGTGCTTTTTCTTTTTTTACTTTTACGATATTTGTAACGTTTCCGTATTTTCTCAATCTAATAGTTGAAAGGGCGGTGAAAATGTGACAGATTTTGAAAAGCTTTTCATTAATAACCGTGACTATATTTTCAGGTACTTAATGAAAATGACGCAGAATGTTTCCCTTGCCGAAGAACTGACGCAGGAAACCTTTTTTCGCGCGTATATGAACTATTCTTCGCTTCGAGATAAAGAAAAGGCAACGGTCTGGCTTTGTCAAATAGCTAAAAATGCGTATTATGCCTGGTATAACGACGAGAAGAAAAAAGATTCGTTTGATGTTCTTGAGGATGTATGTGATGATGCAAACGTGGAAGAAAGCTTTTTGCAAAAAGAGCTTTCAAGAAAAGCCCTTGGCTTCTTACATGATTTGGAAGAGCCGTACAAAGAGGTTTTTATGCTGTCTGTCTTTGGGGGATTCTCTCTGAAGGATATCAGCGTAATTTTCGGGAAAAGCGAGAGTTGGGCGAGAGTCACATTTTACCGCGCAAAACAAAAATTGTCGGAAAGAATGAGGTAATGGTATGGATTGCAATATGGTAAAAGATTTAATACCCCTTTACATTGATGGGTGCTGCAGTGCGGAAAGTAAAAAAGCTGTTGAAGAGCATATGGAAGAATGTGATTCATGTAGAAAGCTCTATGAAGATATGAATACGCCATCTGACATAATTTCGGTAACTGATGCGCCTATGATAATGGGTAGGCTTAACGAGTGGAAAGCGTCCGTTCTACAGTCCGTTTTGCTCTTTTTATCATTTGCTCTTATTGCTGTTGGGGTAGCGTTTGAGTCGAGGACACCTCCCGGTATTATGAACGGTTTTTGGGCTGTAAATTTTGTAATTCCCACAACAGGGTTCATGCTTTCTCTTGCAAATTGGTATTTTGTAAGGTTGTACAGAAGCAGAAAAATCTTTTCCTACGGCTCGCTTATTGCCACACTGGGGATCACGCTATGCGCATATATCTGGTCAATTTTTCATTACGATATGTGGTCAGTCAATATTTTTGAGGCATGGACGGCACTGCTGCATTTTTACGGAATCGGAATTTTATTAACGGCATTTTCCTGCTTCTTTTCTAAAATTCTGTCTGATAAATATGCAAAGATGCTTGGAAAGGAGTGAGGCGGTACGGTGAAAAAAGCAATATCAGTTTTAATCTGTCTGCAGTTTGTACTGACGGTATTTTACCCCATCGGAGTTTGTATCTCGTCACTGTTTGGGTATGAGTTTGTACTTATAAGCCCTCTTGTGTTTGCGATAATAACGGCGATATTTTCTGTATGCGTTGTAATTCTTGACCTTTGCTTTAAGCATATCCTTGAGAACAAAGCGATTTGTGCTTTACTGTCTGTTTCCTTGCCGTTATCGCTGATAAATGCTTTACTTTATATGCTTGCATCTCACGGAAAATTGGTTGTGGCAAGCGTGTTTATTATCATAGTCTGCTGCGGCATTTTGAGCATAAAACACGGAAAGCCTCTTGCTATTAAAGTGATTGCTTTGATTTTATCGGCGATTATGTTTTTGCCAGTTGGTTTTTTCGGTTTCATAGCGGTTACTTTCGGAGTTATTGGACAAAACACGGTGGTGCAAACCGTAAAATCTCCAAACGGCAACTACACAGCCGAGGTTATCGACAGCGACCAGGGCGCACTTGGGGGAGATACAATCGTGAATGTACACGAGAAAAGTGTAATAGATTTTCTCATTTTCAAAGTTGAAAAGAAACCGCAGCGAGTGTACCTCGGTCCCTGGGGTGCGTTTAAGGATATGCAGATTTATTGGAAAAACGACGGATGCTTGGTCATTAACTCCGCAGAGTATGAGATAAAGTAGA
>JAZRPJ010000201.1:0-2616 GCA_045649205.1 Candidatus Flemingiibacterium sp. | reverse complement strand
ATGCGCTGTTCGAGGCGTAAGGAATAATAAAACTCGGGGCAAACAGCGGATCCCCCGCTGGGGGAGCTGTCACCGAAGGTGACTGAGAGGGTGAGAATGGCGACCGTGCTTTTTCGGAGGAATACCCTCTCCGTCACGGCTACCGCCGTGCCACCTCTCCCAGAGGGAGAGGCTAATAAGGAGTAAGCACGCCTCTCCGTCACGGCATTCGCCGTGCCACCTCCCCCACAGGGGGAGGCTAATAAGGAGTAAGCACGCCTCTCCGTCAGCTAACGCCGTGCCATATTCTCTCCGGCAATACCGTACCGGCATTGCTAAAGGGAGAGGCAGATAATGTCCCAACAAGGAGAAAAATCATGATAAAAATAGTTCTTGCATCACGAAACAAGAAAAAAATAAAAGAAATGGAAACATTACTGGGCGAGCTTTCGTCTAACAGTATAGAGGTTCTTTCCCTTGACGATATCGGCTTCACCGATGACATCGTTGAGGACGGGACCACCTTCGCCGAGAACTCTAAAATCAAGGCATCCGTTCCGGCAAATCTCGGGTATATCGGAATCGCCGACGATTCGGGACTTGAAGTCGATGCCCTCGACGGACGCCCCGGAGTTTATTCCGCCCGTTACAGCGGTGAGAATGCAACAGACGAGAGTAACAACGAAAAGCTCCTTTCTGAGCTTTCGGGCGTGCCCCACGAAAAGCGTACTGCAAGATACCGTACAGTCATCACCTGCGTTTTCCCCGAGGGGGACTCATTCTCGGTGGAAGGCTCCTGCGAGGGTATAATCCTCACCGAGCCGGACGGGGACGGCGGATTCGGCTACGACCCATTGTTCTACTGCGACATCTACAATAAAACCTTCGGACGACTCACTCCCGAGGAGAAGAACGGCATCAGTCACCGCGGCAAGGCAATGCGTGAGTTTGCCGCGAAGTTTGACGAATACATTAAGAATAGAGGAAACTAAAAATGCTAACAAGCAAACAGCGGGCATATCTGCGCTCCCTCGCCCAGGATCTTGATCCTATATTCCAGGTGGGCAAGGGCGGAATTTCCGACAATATGTGCGAGCAGATCTCAAACGCCCTTGAAGCACGAGAGCTCATAAAGCTTCGGGTTCTCGACAACTCCGACTACACCGCCAAGGAGGCTGCAGAGGAGATCGCCGAGGCTGTGGGTGCGGATTCGGTGCAGGTCATCGGTACGAAATTCGTACTCTACCGTGAATCGACGGACAAAAAGAAGATAGAGCTTCCGAGAGCCAAATAAAATGAGTGAAAAAATCACGAGGTTAGGAATCTACGGCGGAACCTTTTCCCCCATCCACAACGGGCACATGAAGTCAGCCTTGGAATTTCTCCACCAAATGGAGCTTGACAAGCTTCTTGTGATTCCCACCGCAAAGCCGCCCCACAAGGCGGAAGTCGCCGGGGCATCATCCGGGGATAGGCTAAGCATGACAATGCTTGCCTTTTCGGAGTGTGAGGAATACAAAGAGGGAAAAATCCAAGTTTCCGACTTTGAAATTGCCAAGGGGGATAAAAGCTATACAGTTCACACCCTGGAGCATTTTCACCGCGAGGGACAGCTGATCTACCTTCTCATGGGGACAGATATGTTTCTGACCCTTGACAGATGGTATCGCGCCGAGGACATTTTTGCTCTCGCCGAAATCGTCCTTTTCCGCCGAGAGGACGAAGCGGAAGCCCTTACCGAAATAGAGGAAAAAAGCCGGGAATACAGAGAAAAATTATCGGCGAAAATCCACGTGATAAGTGGCACGCCCATCGAAATATCATCTACCGAGCTTCGGGGAAAAATTTCCCGTGGGGAAGATATATCGAAGTTTGTTCCGGAAAAGGTTTGCGGATATATTTCCGAAAAAAGGCTTTATAAATAAGGAGAACCCATGTTGACAACTACACAGGAATCTTCCCTTGCAGAGCTGCGCGGAAAGATTCGTTTATATATGAGCGGAAAGCGGCTGCTTCATACCTATGCCGTTGAGGAGGAGATTTCGTCCCTGGCGAAAATCTACTGCCCCGATGAGGAATATCCTTTAAGGGTGGCGGCACTGCTCCACGATATCACCAAGGAGAAAAATCTCTCCGAGCAGCTTGCTTTATGCGAAAAATACGGCATCGGCTATACAGATGAAGAAAAGCTTTCCCCGAAGATCTTCCATGCAAAGACCGGGGAAGCGGTAGCAAGAGCGGATTTTCCCGAATATGCAGAGCTTGAAGCCATCTCATCCATCGGCTGGCATACCACGGGACGGCGAGGGATGACACTGTTTGACGAGCTTCTATACTTGGCGGACTGGATCGAAGCTACGAGGACCTTTCCTCTTTGCAAGGAGCTTCGTGCCTACTTCTATGATGGACTGAAGATCGCACGAACCGCAGAGGATAAGGAAAAGCTTCTCCTTGAAACCATGATAAAGGCTCTCGATATGACAATAATCGGACTCATCGAGGATGGACAGATCGTACACTCCCATACCCTTGAAGCAAGAAACGGATTAGCAGCAGAAAGGATTTTAAAATGGCAAATGAGATAAACAGACGGCGACCAAACGGAAAGCCACCCAAAAAGCCCACATCAGGCATTAT
>JAZRPJ010000200.1:0-4505 GCA_045649205.1 Candidatus Flemingiibacterium sp. | reverse complement strand
GTTCATTAAAATAATCATAGCAAAAAACAAATCCGAACCAATTTCGATTTACGAAATAGTTCGGATTTGCTTGTTTTGGTGACCCGTACGGGAAGATCGCCATGCGTATCTGCCTGACGGCAGCTACGCAGCAAGAAGCATTTTGAAGTAGAAAAAGGCTTTTGCTTTCGGCTTCTTGCAGGCTTATCTCCGCGCTCGCATTAGCAAAACAAAAAACCATCCGCGAGGGATGGTTTTTGTTTTGGTGAAACGTTCGATTGGATGTCCGAACTATTAGCCATATTTTCAATTTCATCGGATGTTGGGATTGTTATCGGTGAATCGTCAAAGGTGAGAAGCACTTTTATGTAATCGTCGTATACAAATATCGCCTTGACGAGTCCGTCCATGAGCCGTTCCTTGTTTTTCTCAACTTTCAAGTCCAGAGTACGGAACTTGTTCAGCGTAAAAAGAATGAAATCCTTTGTGATTGTTGGAATTTTTGATTCTTCTATCTTGATGCTTTTCGTAATTTTCTCTTCCTCTGCTTCCAATTCCTCAAGGCGAGATTTTGTAGTTCGAGTGACTACCCCTTTTTCAATGGCCTTCATAATGTTGGCAATAGAAGACTGCACATCCTTTAGCTGCGCCTCAAGTGCCGGAAGCATCTCGTTGCCCTCATTCAGGAGAGCCATTACATCATCCGCCATATCGCTAATCATTTTATCATTCTGCAGCCAGGAGGTGATCTTCTGGATTACGAGATCTTCGATCCATTCCTTGTGAATTGCCTTGCGGTCACATTCATGACGCTTTGCACTGGCACATTTATAATAGCGATAAATTACGCCGTTTGGCTTATTTGCGCTGTCACCCACAAACATCGAATTGCAGCTTCCGCAGAACAGCTTGGTTGTCAGCAAATAACGTTCCGGTGCTTTCGCCTTACCTGTGGCGTGCTTGTTCTGCGCCATTCGAACGGAAACCCTATCGAATATATCCTTGGAAACAATAGCAGGGATTGCATCGTGGAACACCACATCATTGTAGCTGTATTCGCCGATATATTTGCGGTTAGAGAAGATGCGCGCAAGGGAGTTTTTATTGAATCGATTACCTTTGGAGGTGCGGATGCCACGAGCATTCAAGTCTTCAATAATCTCGGTGATCGACTCTCCGCCTGCGTATCTGCGAAACATCTCGATAACAAGCGGAGCCTGTGCTGGATTGATTTGATAATTCTGATCCTCGTCAATCATATAACCGAAAGGGATTGTACCACCGTTGAATCGACATTTGAGCGCATTCTCGGTCATACCTCGCGATACCTTCTCGGCAAGGTCGGCAGAGTAGTATTCCGCCATGCCTTCAAGCAGCGATTCAACTATGATGCCTATCGATCCTTCCGCAATTACTTCAGTTGCGGATACCACACGAACACCGTTCTTTTTCAGCATCAGTTTATATTTTGCGGAATCGTAACGGTTGCGGGAGAAACGGTCGAGTTTCCACACGATGACAACGTCGAAATTCTTCTTAGCACTGTCCTTGATCATACGCTGAAATTCGGGGCGGTTATCCGTCTTCGCCGAATATGCACGGTCTATGTATGTCCCCACGATTTCGATACCGTTTTTATCGGCAAATGCTGTATTTTCGCGAATTTGTCCTTCGATTGATTCCTCGCGTTGGTTGTCCGAGGAATACCGCGCGTAGATTACGCCTCGCATTGATCTGGCTCCTTTCTTACAAATATATTAATTTGTATTTATGTAATTCCTAATAAAGTCAATACACGTTCTGACAAAAATAGCAGTAAATTTTTGAAAGTCTAAGGTTGTGTCAAATGAATACAGCAAGTCGCCAGATGAATTCAAAAGCTTTATAAGTGTATCATGTTTTTCAAAATAATTTCGTGTTTCTTCATCACAGTACTGTAGATATGAGTTTTTTATTTCATCTTTGATATATTTCTTATTGGATTGAATTGATGATATCAGACCACAATCTTCTCTTGCGTTGAATAGTTGTACAGACCAAAAATCTCCTTCGTGCAAAACGATATTTCTTGTTTCCTTCAAGACTTCTGCAAATAGAATCAGCGTCATATCGTTATTATAAATTTCTGATGTATCGCCATCCAGTTCTCCATCATTTTTTAGAGGGGCAATATCAAATATGGCGAAATGATTTTTGATATATTCTCCATCTGCTTCAGTAGAATTATCGAGGAAAAAATGATTATGTAATGCCTTCGATTTGCTTAATTTATGTAATCCCTCAATGCAAGATTGAAAAAATACTACCCTGAGTGCATCAGATTCATGTCTTATACTATCAATGTCTTGGGCAAGCGAAACCAAATATCGTACTCTATTCATCATTCTTCTCGGAGCATAATTCAATCTTCCTTCATTGGCAAAGACCTCTTCAAAGAACGCATTCATCTCTGAATCATTATCAAAATATTCACTATAAAAAGCTATAGTGTCATTTAGATATTCATTACTGAATCCTACACTTTCAAACAGTTGATTGATATCACCGGAATGTTGCATATGCTTCTCCGTTTCCAAAACTCAATTATTCTTCAACAACCCCAATAACCTTACCGCAACAAAAAACACTATCACTCTCACCAAGTCGAATTGTCGTATACTTCTCATTGTGCGAAATCAAGCACTTGTCACCCAGCTCCTTAATATAAGCATCGCCATTGACAACAAAGATACCAATCTCGCCGATATCGATGGAATTGCACTTCTCAACAAATACTCTGTCGCCTCCGTGATAGGTAGGCTCCATACTGTCGCCCGTAATCGGAATGACATAATCGGCGGCTTCTGCTTCTGCAGATTCCTCCACCAATATCTGTTCCGGTGTTTCTGTTTCAAGAAAGTTGCCCGTGCCTGCGGATGCCGGATAATTGAAAAAGTCGATCTTCAGCATACGAGCCCTGGGCTTTCGGGAAGCAGCGATTACACGTTTGTATTCGCTGTCAATCAGATAATCTACAACATCTTTACCGTGTTCATCGAGAGCACGGTATTTTTGTATCGTGCTCCACTCTGCAGCGGTGGGATGCTGCACCATAGACTTGCAGCCGATCAGCTCATCGGCAGATACACCGAGCAGATCGCATAGGCGAGCGAGCTTGTCGCAATCAGGACGGCCGATGCCTTTCTCCCAGTTGTATATAACTCTGCCCGAACTCTCGCCGAGAGCATCGGCAATGTCCTGCTGTGTCATTCCTTTTTGTAAGCGATACTCTTTGATTCGCGCACCGATCGTACTCATGCGGATATACCTCCGATTTTGTATTACACGTCTATTTTATCATATAAAATTGTATTTGTCAAGCGAACACTCCAAAATAATTATAGAAATCCATTGACAATCCAAAAATATTATAGTATAATATCAAATACACAACGAAATGAGAATATATGTCATAAAGCATCAAATATTGCACCGCAGACAAAGAAAAGCTCCACGCGTAGTTTATATATCATTTTACTCATTTCCCCGACGTTCCGTCTGGGGCAAGCATAGCGCGTGGACGTCCAGCGCCAAAATGGCACCGCCCGTTTCGCACCGGCCCTGCGCTCACGCTGGGACAAAATCGGGCAGAAGCCCGGCGGCAATGCCGCTCCCACTTTATAACTAACGATACGAAAGGAGTGTTCCATTGGGAAGAACACAAACAGAAACACTTACACTTCGGCTGACGCCAGAAGAAAAATTTTTGCTTCAGGAAAAAATGTATACAGCGGTCGCACCATCCATGCGGCAGTTCGTCCTCGATATGTGCATGGATGGACAGATCATCGTCAACAGCGACCTGCGTGAGCTGAACGCGGAGCTTCGCTACCAGGGCAACAATCTGAACCAGCTCACGAGGCTTGCGCATCAAGGAAGGATCACCGAGATGAATCTTGCGGAGCTGATTTCTCTCTACAAAAAGATTCTTCTCGCGCTTGGAGGTGATAGCGATGGCGGTCGTTGAGTGCATACCGGAGAAAAAACAAACGCCAAGCGCACAGAAAGGCGTGATCGATTACTGCATACAGCCGTCCAAAACCTATGACGATGACGAGCAGCTCGCATACGTTTCGGGCTACAACTGCATACCGGAACTGGCAAATGAGTCGTTCCTTGCCACGCAAAAGGTATTCGCTCACGAGCCGGACGACGTGCGATTCTATCATTACGTGCAGTCGTTCAGAATCGGCGAGGAGATCACACCGCAGGAAGCACACGAGATCGGTATAGAGTTTGCGAAAAGTTTCGGCAACCGTGAGGTGTTAGTCGCCACGCATATTGATCGGGAGCACATTCATAACCACTTGGTCGTGTGTGCTTATGATCTCGAAAGCGGCATCAAGCTGCATAACAATAAGTTTTTCCTCGGCGAGCTTCGTGACCGGAGTGATGAGATTTGCATGGCACACGGACTGTCGGTGCTTGAGAAATATGATCCGAAGGAGAAGTCCTCACGTCCCAATCCGAAGGAATACCGCGCCGCC
>JAZRPJ010000199.1:0-20330 GCA_045649205.1 Candidatus Flemingiibacterium sp. | reverse complement strand
AAGACCGCTTGGCCTCCGACTTAGGCATTGTGACCGCAATCACATCGGTGCGAGGACGCCCTAAAAAATCCATGGCACGGGCTGTGACAATAAGAGCAAGGCAAGAATCAAGTCCGCCGGAAATACCGACCACCGCGCATTTTGCAAAAGTATGCTCAAGGCGCTTTTTCAGTCCGTGAGCCTGAATATTTAAAATTTTCTCTGCTCGCTTTTCGCGCTCACACCGATCTTCCGGAATAAACGGCGACTTCGGAAAAACTCTTGTAAGCTTATTTTCAGACTGCATCATATCAAAGGAAATGCTGTAATAATTGTCCGCTGTAACCGGTGTCGTTTCGAATGTATTTCTGCGCATACGTTCGGATACGATGGCATCAACGTCAATGTCCGTAACAGCGATTTTAATATCGCCATCTGCATCAAAAGGCTTCGATTCGGCGAGCAGCTTTCCTCTTTCGTAAGCCAGCAAATGGCCGCAAAAGACAAAGTCCGTGGTGGATTCACCGTATCCTGCATCGGCGTAAACGTATCCGCACAGACAGCGGGCAGACTGTGCCGAGATCATATTTCTTCGATAGTCTTCCCTGCCAACAAGCTCACTTGTCGCTGCAAGCCCACAGATGATCGTCGCACCTGCGCTTGTGTGTAGGGTGGATGGTGAAATGGGCGCAAAGATATCAGCCCCGATCTCGCAGGAAAAGTTAAATTCATGAAGTGCTTCGCAGTAGAAAAGCATATTCACACCAAATGGATAGAACCCGTCACCGATTTTAATGCTGGTGCATTTTTCCGGAGCAGCCGAGAATATAGCCAAATCGCAGAAATCTCCGCGGGAGGGCAAAGTCTTCTTCGGGACAACACCTAAAATCTCGCCATGATAGATTACAACCGCGCAGTTGTAAAGCTTCTGTTCATGTCTTAAAGGCGCGCCGATTACGACAACAGTATCAAGCTCCGCCGTCCCATTCATGATTTCAAATACCGCGTTTTCTGCCCCGTCAAGCAATGCCTTGTGGAAGAACAGATCGCCGCAGGTGGCACCGGTAACTGAAAGCTCGGGGAAAACGGTCAATTTTACCCCAAGCTCATTTGCACGAACAGCGCCTTCGATAATTTTTGCGCTGTTAAAGACCGTGTCTGCCACAGTCACTCTCGGCGAAACCGAGGCGACTTTTATAAATCCGTATTTCATGGAGATTCTCCTTATTTTTGTATAGACTGCATTTGGGCATATGCTGCACACGCCGTCCCAATTTTCGGGACGGCGAGATGCTGCCGATATTAATTTCCGCGAATGGCCGCAATATTTGCAAGATGCTCCGGCTCGGTTGTCGCAAAGAGAGTGCGCCCGGCACTGTCGGAAACAAAGTAGAAATAATTCGTATCATTTGGATAAAGTGCGTATTTGATAGCGTTAAGGCTGGGATTTGCTATAGGTCCCGGCGGAAGTCCTTTATAAGTGTAGGTGTTGTAGGGACTTTCATATTCTGTATCTTCTCCGGCCATAGTGTCCGGTCTTCCGCCCAAATCATGAGCCATGGCGTACATAATCGTAGCATCAGAATTGAGATAGGGGAAAGTGGCAGAATATTTAATTCTGTTGTGGAACACGGAGGATACATAACCGAGTTCGTCGGCGTATCTCGTTTCCTTTTCTACCATGGACGCGAGAATAATTGCGTCGTCAACGCTGAGTCCGAGCTCGGCACAGCGTGCATAATACTCGCTGATAAACTTACGGTTAAAGTTGTCGAGCATCTTCTTTATAACCGTCACCTCAGAGGAATCGTCGTAGAAATAATAGGTGTCTGGGAACAAATATCCCTCAAGCCTATAAATTCTGCCCTCTCTGGTAATAAGTCCATCAAGGAACGGATAATCGAAGTCATAATTATTTATAACATCAACAAATCCTTCTCTTGTACCAATTCCGTTTTCAATGAAGCGGTCAATGATTTCATCAACGGTGTAACCCTCGGGGATCGTAATACGAACCTCTGTCCTTTGCGAGCTGGGCTTAAATGCACTTCTGAGATAGTCATAATTAAGAGTTGTTGAAATTTCATAATCGCCGGGAATAAATTCTGCTTTGGCGTCTTTCATTTTGCTCCACAGCTTGAACGCCCATTTGTGCTTTACTGCGCCGGCATCATAAAGGATATCCGCAAGATCATCTATTGTGGCATTTTCAGGAATTGTAACGCCCACAATTTTGTCGTCCACAACAAATTTAAAGACATCGTTTGCCGTATCAATTACAAAAACAGAAAGTCCAATGGAAATAGCAATGACTGCAACGATATACACCATAGCTTTAACCAGGCTGATCACCGCCCCGGATGCGGATTCGCCGCCAGAACTGTAATCATTCTTCCGTGATCTCCATGAGCCTCCGGTGTAGGTTGCCTCGTCTATTTCAAAATCGTCGTTTTCGCTGCGAACATATGAATGGGATGAAGGTGTATTAGCCTTCGCGGTGTCAGTTCTTTTTGGCTGAATAACACGTCCGCTTGCCGTTCCGGTAACAGCTTTCCGCTCACCGCTGCTATTTTTTGATACGGCATCGTTCTGTGACGGTTTAGATACCGGTACAGTCACAGGCGCAGATACCGGCTTTTTAGGTACCGGCGTCGTCTTTGGTGTCGGTGTCAGCTTTGGAGTCGATGCCGGTTTGGGTGCAGCTACCGGCTTAGATACCGGTGCCGCGGCAGGTACTGACGGAGCAGCAGATTTAGGCTGGGGCTTTACTGCCGGCAGTGAATGATTCTGTACCGGCTTACTTAACTGTGTATTCCGACCCTCGGTAGGCATTATACGCCGATTCTGCTGTACAGATGCGGCTGATACTGATGTACGCGTAGTTGCCGAGCGCTGTACATCAGTCTTCGGCGTCTGCTGATTTACACTTCCCGAAGAAGGAGCATAAGCAGGTTTTGGTGAAGCAGATGCCGCAATTTTTTCATTCTTTATGTCTTGAGGCTTCACCGGCGAAGTAGGTGCAGTCTGCTTAAGCGGACGTACTACGGCACCGCCTCTTATCTGGGCAGTATGCTGCATCTCGGACTTATCGTCCTTTAAGGGTTTATTTCCCTGCTTGTAAGCTTTGCGAAAAATGATAGTTTCGTTTTCGTAGTCAAAAAATTCCCGTTCGCTTTTATTTGATTCGAGGGCGTCCCTAAGAACATCATTGCTCTCGGTCTGCCTATCCCGATTATTATCCATATTATGAAACCTTAGCTTTTGCCGATTATTGAGAGCACCGGCAAAGCGCTTCCTTTCCGTAGGATTTTGTCATATTCCGCCCTTGATTGCGGCAACGACAAATATAAGTACGCACACTAAAAATGTTGGTGAAAGCAAAGCTTCCGAAAAACGTCTTACACTGAATTTGGGGCAGTTTTTTGCGTATTCGGCTTCCATTCCCTTCATGGCGTAGCCATAGTAAATTCTCTCACATTCACCGAACAAAGCCGCCAACGCGGTGATAAAAGCCGCGGCAACGGCAAAAACGAGGAATCCCGTACTTTGGGGCTTTATCAATATAGTTTTAACGGTATCCGCCGCCACAATTTGATATAGATTATAGCAAAGATGGCAGATAACAGCGGCAAAGACCGATCTTGTAAGATACATTACAAGAGCGAATATAAGCCCTGCAAAGAAATATATGGGAAAATATCCGAAGCTCATGCTGAACATTCCGTAAAGTGCCGCTGAAGCTACAACCGCCGTAACAACGCCCTCCGACTCATATTCGGCACACAGCACCGATCTGAAGAGCAGCTCTTCACATACAGCCGGAACAACGGCGAAAGTAATAAGGGAGTAAAGCACCCCGGGCTGTACGCCCTTCAGATAGTAGAAATAGTTTGAAAAATCACTGTCGATCAGCCCTGCAGGATACAGAAAGAGTCTTATAAGTGTGTCACCGAGTATCAAAACGATAACTGCAAGAAGGGTTACCAATATTTTTTCAATGCCCATAGCCTTTATTCTCATACGTCGAATAAAGCCGTCCCCCCTCAGCTTTATATAAAAAGCTGACGGCACAACAATTGCAATAAACTGTATAACGATTATAGCAAGGCAAATATTCTCACTGTAATTTGGCATATCAAGCTTAACAAACCTTGCCCCCACAAGCAGCATAATTGAAATAATTACGAGTATGGGTGCCGCAAAAACCGATTTAATTTTCAATAACCCCACACTCCTTCGTAACAGTAAAATTTATTTTTTCCCGGTTACCTTGATTCCTTTTTCGGTAACCATAAAATCAACACATAGATCGAATCTTCCGCGGGGAAGCTTATCAGTTATACAATCGCTGTAAACCATTCCCACCTTGGAGCCGGTGAAGCTGCCCAGATAACGGTCATAAAAACCTTTGCCGTATCCTATTCTGTATCCGGCCTTGTCATATACAATGGCAGGAATAACGCAGGCGCAGGGAGTGTTGTCCTCTCTGTCATATTTCGGTAAGTCAGCCGGAGGCTCTAAAAGACCGTAAGAGCCGCGTTCAAGCTGCGTAAGAGAGGTTACAAAATGATAATGCATATCGTGAGTTCCGGCGATACACCGCGGAAAAGCTACTTTTTTTCCGTCCTCAAGCGCCTTTTCAGCTATAGGCATCACATTCACCTCATCCCCCTTCGGTGCATACATAAGAAGCACCGAAGAATAACGATAGGTGGCAAGTGAGAGAAATGTAGTACAGATACGCTCGTCCATTTCCGCTTTCTTATCAGCCGGTATGGACGCACGGAGAGCCTTGTACTTTTCTCTTATATCGTTTTTTATTTTTCTTATTTCGTACATCTTTACCTCACAGTCATCCGGCCTGAACAGCGGCGTACAGCTCATCGGCTTTCTCTTCGGAAACCAGAGCCTCCACCAGTGCAAGCCCGAATTCAAGAGCAACACCCATTCCCTTTCCGGTAATATATCTGCCGTCGACAGCAACCTTTTCAGCGGAAATTTTTGCGCCCTTAAGATGCTTTTCGAAGCCAGGATAGCATATAGCTTCCTTTCCGTCAAGTAAACCAAGCTCACCGAGAATCAGGGGAGCAGCACAGATCGCAGCAAGATATGCCCCTCTCTTTTCGGCATCCTCAATGAAAAGGTTGACAACTCTATCCGCCTGAAGATTGGTTGTACCGGGCAGGCCGCCGGGAAGAATGACCATTTCGGGAGGATCTTTCTCTATCATTTTTTCAGCTTCCGCTGTAGTTATGTCGGCAATAACCTCAATTCCGTGAGAGCCGCGCACAACCTTTGTGCCAACCCCAACAGTAACGATCTTCACACCCGCACGACGAATCAAATCAAGGGGACAAAGAGCTTCAACTTCCTCAAAGCCTTCCGCTAAAAACATATAAACCATACATCTCTCCATTCCGCCGCAGCATCGGCATATCGTATTTACTGTATTAATTATATCAAATAATCGTAAGTATTGAAAGCTAACTGTGAATAATTAAAGTAAAATTTACAAAACCACACCTGTTTTTTCACAGACTACAGTGTTTATGATGCTCGAAATAGCGCTTCTCGACAAAATTCCATCATCGTTGTAACATTTGATCTTCGACCAGCCCAGCTTTTCGCAGGCAAACTGTGCCGCCTCGTAGCTTCTTCTCATGAAGTCAGTATCCTTCTCGTGGATGTCAAGCTTCTGCCCCGTTTCATTTGAGCGGCGTCCCACAAGCTCCAGGGACTGCTCCGGAAGTAGTTCGAGGTAAATAACCACATCAGGCGAAGGGAGTCCGAGCTTTATAAATTCAAAATCCCACAGCCAATCGAGGAAGGAATCCCAATCCTCTCGGGGCATTTTCGAAAGCTGGTGAACCGCGTTTGCGGAGGTGTATCGGTTGGCTACGATGATTTTATCCATAGTATCGTAATCCCGCTTCCAGTCGCTCTTAAAAGAAGCATAACGGTCGCAGGCGAAGAAGGTAGATGCGGCATAGGCATTTGTGTCCGAGGGACGGCTTCCGAGCTTCCCGTCAAGATACATCTTCACAAGCGTCGAGGATTCGCTTTCGTACATGGGAAAGCTGAGGCTTCTGACCGCATAGCCCTCAATTTTCAGTCTGTTTACAAGCAGATCTGACTGCGTATTTTTTCCCGATCCGTCAAGACCGTCTATTGCAATAAATGTGGACATTATGTTCTCCTTTTCATTTTACTCTCCCCGACGAAGCTCCATCTCAAGGTATTCTTCTTTGGAAATCAGCACATCGCGAGGTTTCTGTCCCTGGGGAGGGCTGACAATACCCATCTTTTCCATTGAATCGATAAGCTTCGCCGCTCTGCCGTAGCCAAGCTGCAGTCTTCTCTGAATGAGAGATGTTGAAATCTTTCCGCTCTCAACAGCAAGCTGGATTGCCGGCTTGAGCATGGGATCTCCGTCATTGGCTTCCTCATCCCCGTCGCCGAGGACGGTAGATTTCTTGTTTCCGCAAAGCTGTGCTTCTCTTTCTATGGTATCGATTACCGATTGATCGTATTCGCGCACCCCGTAATTGTTCTTGACAAAGGCAGTTACCGCCTCAACTTCATCGTCACTTACAAAGGATCCCTGAACGCGAAGCGGCTTCACAGAGCCAACGGGCGAGAACAGCATATCTCCTCGACCGATAAGCTTCTCCGCACCGGCAACGTCAATGATGGTCCGTGAGTCGATCTGCGAAACGGTGGTAAAAGCAATACGTGACGGCACATTCGCCTTTATAAGACCGGTGATGACGTCAACGGAAGGACGCTGTGTACCGATAATGAGGTGCATGCCTGCCGCTCTCGCCTTTTGCGCGATACGGCAAATCGCCTCTTCGACATCGTCCTTTGCGGTCATCATGAGGTCAGCAAGCTCGTCGATGATAATAACGATCTGCGGCAGCTTTTCCGCATCCGGGTCATTGGCAATGGAATCGTTGTAGCCCTTGATGTTACGGACACCGGCACCCTCGATAAGCTCATATCGGCGTTCCATTTCAGTAACCGCCCAGTGCAGTGATCCGGCAGCCTTTTTTGGGTCGGACACCACGGGGACAAGCAGGTGAGGGATTCCGTTATATACGTTAAGCTCAACCTTCTTGGGGTCGATAAGAATAAACTTGACCTCATCGGGACGTGCCTTGTAAAGAATAGATATAATAAGGCTGTTTATACATACAGACTTACCCGAACCGGTTGTACCTGCAATAAGCAGGTGAGGCATTTTCGCCACGTCAAGGTATATGGGGTTTCCGGCAACGTCTGTGCCGAGTCCGGTTATCACCTTGCTCTTTGATGTTTTAAACGCCGCATCCTCTAAAAGCTCACGAACATAAACCGTAGAGGTGGAACGGTTCGGCACTTCGATACCTACCGCTTCCTTGCCGGGGATAGGCGCTTCGATTCTGACACCGCTGGTGGCAAGGTGGAGAGAAATATCATCCACAAGATTAATGATGGAGCGCACCTTCGTACCGATTTCAGGCTGAAGCTCGTAACGTGTAATTGTGGGACCTCTTGATACATTTATAATCTTGGTCTTTACATTGAAAGAACGAAGAGTTTCAACAAGCTTCTTAGCGGTATGCTCGATCTCACCGGACATATCCGCATTATCGGATACTTTTTCAAAGCGAAGGAGGGATAAAGGCGGAAATACGTAATCAATTCGCATCTGCTCACCGTGAGCCGTGCCGCCGCTTACCGCCATATAGTTGTCCTCACCGTCGGCAGAAGAATCCTCATCCATTCCCTCGGGCACAATAGCCTCGTGAGAAAGCCTGCTCTTCTCTACCATGAGGTCAAGCTCCGCAGAAGTAATCATATCGCCGTCGGAAGGCTCAATGATATTAGACTGTTCATTCTCTGGCTCTACAAAAATTTTCGCTAAATTGATTTCATCATCCTCTATTTCCGAAAGCTCCTGCATTCCCGTAGGCGCGAGAGGGTTAAGCGCTTCACGGCTTGCGGCAATTTCAGAATCGACATCCACATCGAAGGGCGGTGCATCCGATTCAACTATGTCGCCCTCGTCTGAATCTTCAAAAGAATCCTTTTCAATGGCACTTGCGGCATCAAAAAAGCTGTCATCTTCCTCTTCCGGTTCTGCGGCATTTAAATTGTCGTCAATGCGCCGTTTATTTCTGCGGTTGGATTTTTTTACGGGAACGACCGCATTTGCTTGTATTTTGGCAGCACGCTCGCGCTCGTATTCCGCAAGCTTTTGCTGACGCTTTGTACTTGTATCGTTGATCTGCTCGGAAAATCCGGCACGCCATTCGTTAACTGCTGTGACAATATAAACTGCAACACTGTGAGGAGTCATGCCAAAAAGGAAAATTCCGAAGAGAAGCAGGAGAGCAATGGAGAATATAAGTGTACCCACAAATCCAAATCCGCGGAGCAATAGATTTCCGAGGATGCCTCCGAATACACCGCCGCTTTTTCCTTCGCAGCCAAGCTTAAAGAAGTTGACTATATTTAACCCCTCAATAAGCGTTTCATCACTGCGGGATGAAAAGGCGTGAACAAGTACAGAAACAAGGATCACGCACAAAACCGAAAAAGTAATCTTATACTTAAGTGAAGCCGAAGTTACATCTCTTTTCCAAAATATAGCAAGATTGATAAGGACAAATGGAACAAGCCATGCTCCCCCTGCAAAGAGTCCGAACATGACATCTTTCAAGAATTTTCCAACAAATCCTGTGGATGAAGGTATAAAAAAGCAAAGCAGCAAAAAGAGGGCGATCACTCCCAAAATATAGGGCATAAGCTGATGTATGAGTCTTTCGGGATTGCCCTTCTTCCCTCTCGGATTACCGGTGGCACGTTTTTGTGTGCTTCCGCTTTTCTTCACCTTGTATGATGATCTTTTTTGACTTGGCATTTTATTTCTCCTGTTGTCGCCCCAAAAATGCTATGGGTTGCAATTTTTTATATGTAACGTGTATTTCACCTGACAATGCAGGTTATAATCAAAAAGGTATACTATATATTAGTATATCACATTTTTTTACTAAAATCAATAATCTTTTCAAAATTGTAACAGAAAAAGGAGCATCAAAGCAAATTTTTTATGTCAAATAAGCTATTAAAAAAGCGATCGTTTCATAACAGTAAATTTTTTCTTGTGATTCTCGCCATATCGGCGCTTCTCGGCGGCGTAGTCAACGGATTTCTCGGTACCGGCGGCGGTATCGTTTTAATGCTTGTCCTTGGACTTATGCCGGCTGAAGACGATAACTCTGTTCGTGACCGTTTTGCCACGGTAATAGCCGTTATACTTCCCCTCTCCGTGATTTCTGCAATAAGTTATGGGGACAAGCTGAATTTTTCTGCCGCCTCCCCTTACATTCTCCCCGGAATTTTGGGAGGAATCGCCGGCGGATTTCTTCTTGACAAAATCTCAGTAAAAATTGTCAAGCGGCTATTTGCATTAATGGTTATCTGGGCAGGAATAAATTTTCTGACGAAATGAAAAAAGCCGACCGTGTCGGCTTTAGAGGGATTATATGGTAGAATTTTTTGTAGGCTTTGCCGTCGCCCTTCTTTCGGGGCTCGGAATCGGAGGCGGCGGATTGCTGGTTATATGGCTGGTACTCTTCGCAGGAGTAGAACAAATCGAGGCGCAGGGCATCAATCTTGTTTGGTTTATTTTCTCATCTGTCGCTGCTATGATCGTCCATCTTATAAAACGAAAGCTGAATTTCAAATTAATATTTTTTCTCGCCGCTATCGGCAGTATCGGTGCCGTTGTCGGAAGTTTCATGGCAAGATCCGTCGATCCTGCTGTCATAAAAAAATGCTTTGGACTGCTGCTTACCCTATCGGGGATATGGACACTTTTTAAGAGCGGCTGACAAAAAGCGATCACACAACTAAACCGCGGTACCAAATCGCTTGACTGCAATCACCGTCCTATTATCCTTGCGGCATATTCAAGCCTCGGAGCAACCTCGAAAAGGAATTTTTTAGTTTCCTCACAGTAAAGATATTCTCCGTTTTCATAATATCTGGAACAGCCTCCGCCGCAAAAGCGAAAATATTGGCAGACAGTACATTTTTGGGGTCTTGACAATTCCTCAATAAATTTTTTTGCGCCGTCACTGTAAAAAAGCTCTCTGAAGCTTTTTTCCTTAATATTCCCCATGAAATATTCATCCGTACAGTAAAAATCACATGGGAAAATACTTCCGTCCGCCTCAATAACATTCTGCACATTGCAGGTACCGCCCATGCCGCACATTTCGGGGCGAATACCTCGAAGAGCCAGCACCAAATTGTCAAAAAAGCGAATGGACGGCGGCTCAACTCCCTTTTTAAGCGCCGCAATAAAATCGGAAAACCACAAATCAAACAGCTTTAGCTCTGCCTTAAGCCAATTATCCTTTGAAAGACCGATCTCGTGATCCCTGCCAATACAAGGAATAAACTGAAGCCAATCGAGCTTGTTATTCTTTAAAAAGTTGTAATTCTTTTCAATTCTGTCAGCGTTTGAATCGGTTATAACCGAAAGAATATTGAATTTGACATTATGCCGCCGCAAAATCCCACAACCATGCATAACAGCGGAATGACTTCCCTTTCCCGAATAATCAACCCGACTTTGGTTATGGCTTTTTGATTCGCCGTCAAGAGAAATCCCGATCAGAAAATCATTTTCATGAAAAAATTCCGCAAATTCGTCATCAATCAATGTGCCGTTGGTCTGCAAGGAGAAAACCACCCTGCTTCTGTCGTATTTTTCAACCTCCGAAACAAATTTTCGGAAATATTCGATGCCGGCAAGCATTGGCTCACCGCCCTGAAAGGCAACATTCATACTGCCCTTCGGCATATCAGCTTCAAAAAGCCGTCCGACAATAATTTCTATAAGCTCATCAGACATTCTTCCATAATTGGCTTTTTCTCTTTTTTCCGCTTCATCACGGTAAAAACAATATTCGCAGTTCAAATTGCAGCTCGCCGAAACGGGCTTTATAAGTACCGATATTCCCATCAGATTTTCTCCCTTATGTAAGCTGACGACCCTTTGTTTGAGATTCGCCCAAGTAAATAAATCAGGGCACTAATCTATTATATCATGAGTTTCCCATTAAATCCATAACTGCTGAAAAAGCAGCTCAAAAAGTATCAAAGCCACTCATCCCTTAATATCGAATAATCAATAACATCCAGAAAAACTCCATCGGAATATTTGAAATATCCGCGTTTCCCGCCTTCACATTTAAGTCCGCATTTCAGTGCCACCCTTCCCGAGCCGGGATTTTCTGCCACATGAGAAATGGTAATTCTATGTACACACACCTCTTTGAAAAGGTAGTCAATCACAGCATGAACTGCTTCTGTCATTATTCCGAGATTCCAATAATCAAACCCAATGCAGTACCCAAGCTCCACCCGTTCATCCCTTTCACTGAGGCGTACAACGCTAATATTGCCGATAGGCTTCCCTTCGTAAACGATCGCCCAGTTGTAGGTACTTTCATTTTCGTAAGCCTCGCACCAATATTCAAGCATTTTTTCGGCTTCGGCTACGGATTTATAGGGTTCCCATGTTAAGTATTTTGTCACCCTTTCATCCTTCGCCCAGTTATTGTACATGGAAAGAGCATCACTGACTTCGAACTGCCGCAAAAGAAGCCGATCGGTTTTTATTGTAACTGTTCCTTTGTGATTCAGCATATTGCCTCCAAAGATAAAATTGAGCGTGGGGATTTTGTGGTCCCCACGCTTTTATGTATATTTTACTGATTCTTGCGCTTTTCAACCAGATTGTGAATTCGCGTAACGGGATTAAGAAGCTCGCTGATAGAGTGATCGTGGTTAAGTGTATCCACAATATAGGAGATATACTTGCACATATTAACTTCCTGGAACCATTCGCGCTGCTTAAGCTCAGGGGTTCTATAGATAAGGTTTGTAGTGAATATCTTATCGATAGTGCCGTTTGCATAAGCCTCATCGAACTTATCAAGACCGTTGCAGAAAAGACCGAATGTGGAGAATACGAAGATCCTCTTTGCGCCCTTGCCCTTAAGCTGAAGAGCAACGTCAAGCATAGAATCGCCGGAGCTTATCATGTCATCAACAACAATAGCATCCTTTCCGTGAAGGTCACGTCCGAGATATTCATGAGCTTCAATAGGATTCTTGCCGTCAATAACCACCGCATAGTTACGGCGCTTGTAGAACATACCGAGGTCAAGACCGAGGACGGAAGAATAATACATACAACGGCTCATTCCGCCTTCATCGGGGGATACAACGGCGAGATTGTCGCGATCAAGTTTGATATCGGGAATGCTTTTACAGAGAGCCTTTATCATCTGATAAGTGCAGCGTACATTTTCAAATCCCGAGAGAGGAATAGCGTTTTGTACACGGGCATCGTGAGCGTCAAAGGTTATGATGTTGGATACACCCATGGATACAAGCTCCTGGAGTGCGGTAGCGCAGTCGAGAGATTCTCTGGATTCGCGCTTGTGCTGGCGTCCTTCATAAAGCATGGGCATTATCACCGAGATACGGCGTGCCTTGCCGCCGACTGCCGCGATGATTCGCTTCAGATCCTGATAATGGTCATCGGGACTCATGGGTACGGTCATACCGTACATTTTATAGGTAACACCGTAATTGAAGCAGTCGTTTACGATATAAACGTCATGTCCGCGAAGTGATTCGTGAATATGGCATTTTGCCTCACCCGTTCCGAATCTTGTGCAATCAGCTCTAACCACAAAGCTTTCATCAGTTTTACGCCACTGCTTGAGATAATTATCAACCTGAGAAACCAGATCCTCACAGCCTCTCGTGCCGATAATACTGAGGTCCCCGTACAAAGAATCGTTCATTAAAAATTCCTCCGTATCAGTATGTCAATATGAACTCAAAGGTTCCAAGATATATTACACATATATTATACCACATATTTTGTAATTTTTAAAGGGTTTTTGCGTTTTTTTTATATTTCATTAAAAGTACATAAAATTAGCCTACTGTATTTGTGCAATTCTTGTGTGCAATTCCCGTCATACGGTGATATTTACCATCAAAAAATTTTTTATTTCGCGTAATGAAAAAAGTAATCCCAGATAGGGTCAAAACAACCGGATTCACACCTCAATGTTAAAAAACGCATGCATTATGATTTTAACACTATTCCCGTCTTTTCATAAAATTATATCAGACGGAATCTCCGTCAAATTTTAAGAAAAGAGATAATTATTATGCAAGGAACAGACAATCTTCACTTTACCGATGAGTGCAGTGCTGAACGTTTCCCCGTAGCAATGGCATATGTGCGTATTCAAGACATTGAGCGCATGTATCCGCCGCAGATTGCTTTTGAACGCGGAACACTATTTCCTGACCTTGATAAGCCCTTCTGCGGACGAACCGTAACAAGGAGCAAATGCTAACACGAGAGAAAGGAACAACTGTAATGAACAACGAAACGACAAACGGCAGTGCTATATCTTTTGCCGCCTGGGAACTGCGTTTATATCTTGATACTCATCCAAACGATGAACGCGCTTTTGCCGCTTATAAACAGCTTTGTGCATCCCAGGGCTGCACATATGCCTGCAATGTAACCGGTTTTGAAAAAGAAGAAAAAGCATCCGATGCCTGCCAGGCTACTCCCACTCCCATACCATTTAATCCTGTTCCCGGAAGCCACCGAATGACTCCCGGCTGCGGACGTATCGGATGCGTTACACCAAATCCCACAGTATCGAAACCGCATAAGCACCCTTGCGGCAGAGTATGGCACTGGATTGACGATCCCTGGCCTTGGGAGCCTGAAGCAAACATCAAAGGAGGGCATTTTTAAGTATGTGGATTTATGAGAAAAAGCTTCAATACCCTGTAAAAATAAAGAACACCAATGCAAGACTTGCAAAGGTGATCATAAGTCAGTACGGTGGTCCCGACGGTGAACTAGGTGCTTCCCTGCGTTATCTTTCGCAGCGGTACAGTATGCCCTATGCCGAGGCAAAGGGCGCGCTTACGGACATCGGTACAGAGGAACTCGCCCATCTGGAAATGGTCGGCAGTATTGTGTACCAGCTGACCCGTGATTTAAGTCCCGACGAAGTAGAAAAGCAGGGTTTCGGTTCGTATTTTGTAGACCATACCACCGGCGTGTTCCCTCAGGCGGCGGCTGGTTTCCCCTACACCACGGCGACAATGCAGGTAAAGGGTGACCCGATTACCGATCTCCATGAGGATATGGCGGCTGAAATGAAGGCGAGAACCACATACGATAACATTCTTCGCCTCTCCGATGACCCCGATGTAAACGATGTAATCAAATTCCTTCGCCAAAGAGAAATCGTCCATTATCAGCGTTTCGGCGAGCTTCTCCGCATCGTGCAGGATAATCTCGACTCCAAGAATTTCTTCGCTATTAACCCGTCCTTTGATAAGAAATGTAAATAATCCATTATCCCCGATGCGGCGTATTACCGCATCGGGGATGTCTGTACGGTGAAAATTGAGGACTATGTTTCCATAGCCCTCAAATATCGGATTTTTATTTTGATTCGGAATCCACCAATAAAGCAGCATTTTTCAAAGCTTCCGCAAGCTCCGCCTCGGTGCAGTCGGCATTTATGTAACGCCGTTTGTCGAGGTCAATAACAGAAGCCGCGCCAACCCTCCGTATGACTATCATGTTTCAAATGCACAGTATAGGGTATACAAACTGCTTTGGCCGAAGCCCATGTACTGCGAAGCGGCGGCAAAATCTCATTTTGGCTGGCACATGATAAGCGGCGGAAATGCCTTTGATTCCTTCGGTATGGATATCTTCAAGGAGAAAATAATTGAGCATCCATTTGAAGAAATAAAACATACCATGAACGATTTCACCCGTGTTAATTTCGGTTGGTGGGCTTATCTCCCCGAAACACAGCCGGATATATATGAGTTCGGTACAAGCCGTGCGGCGGCGTGGAATTGTCCGGCAACAATAAAAATCAATTATTTGGAAAACTTTGAAAAAAATCCTCGCACAGCTGATATTCTTGAGGTTATACGCCGTTGGGAGGATGTACGCCGCCGTCATTTACTTACCGATGAGATGCGTACTGCACTTAAAAATCCGGACGTTGAGCATACATTGCTGATTAATGAGGCCGGTGAATATGAGCTTACCGAGTACCGCCATCTGAGGGAAGCTGCCGGCGGAACTCCTGCGGTAAGAGCTTTCACCTTTACTCGAAAGGGAAAGGGCTGTGCTGCTATCTGGCATTCAACGGGCAGCGGAAGGCTTTCTATCCCCCTTGCGTCTGACAAGTTTGTTTATGAAAATGAGCTTGGCAAGGCTGATATGACTGTTGGGAGGACTTACGCCTTCAGAGCCGTCAAAATAGATATAGTCAAAGCCTAAATTGTAACAGCGGGCAAGTTTTTTACCGTTTTCTTCTTGGAGATTTGAATTTTGGTTAATATAAACGCTTGTTGCACCGTACTCACTTATATCGAGAATACCGCCGATCAAGCCCTTTTTATGGGGCGTAACGGTGGATTTGCGAAAGCCTCGCTCACACCCCTTGAAGCAATAGGGGTATTCGGTGGTATAGCTTTCGTAATGAATCAGCTCGCCGCCAAATCTAAGAACTCTGCGTTTTTCGTGCATTTCTGCATCCACAGGCTTTTCTTCAACGTATATTACATCATCATCCGCGTCAATAGGCTTTGCAAGTGTGAAATATCTTGACAGATTAAGTCTGCGGTCAACGGTAGGACATACAAATCCGCTGTTAAGCTCTGTATATGTCTGCAAAACATGAAGACCTGCCTTGATACCTGCTGCATGGAGCTTGTCAAGAACTAACCTCATATCTTCATCGCCCTTTGGATAGTCCTTATTATATTCAAGGTCGTAGGTGTTGAGCATACTGATGTAGAAAACATGGTAGAGTGAAATGCCCGCTGCCTTCGCATATTTTACATAGTCATCCACCGTTTTAGGGTTAAGATCAAACACGCAGAACGAGGAACAGTTAATGTACTCGTGGCGACGGCTGGCAACTCCTCTCGGCAAATCATAGTCTTCCTCAACCGCTTCGACACAGTCAAGAAGCTTGTCAGGCGATGCTACGATAAGAGCAGCCTCGCAACCGCGAAGCTTGATTCCACGGACTGCTTCAGCTGACATTATGCGGTAACCGCGGCGTTCTTCAGCTTTCACACAAGCCTCGGAACAGGTTTCAAGGACATTCACCGCTACATCATCGTCCCACATTACATTGAGCCATTCGCCAAAGCGTTCACGGTTTTTCACGGGAAGCTGGATCATGCGAAATTTGGATACAGGCGGTGGTGTCATGCAAAGATTTCCGAAATGCTCCGGCTTAACTATGAAGTCGATAAATTTAAAGCTGATGTAGTTATCAGTGATTTTGGTTTCCACAATTGCCTCAAAACCCACAAGCTCAAACCCTACGATTAAACAGCTCCCTTCCATGCGAACTCTGTTCGCTTGGAAGGTGGTCTCTCGGTTTGGATACGCAAGCTTGATTTCATTATTGTACGGTCTGTCCTCGGTGATGGAGAACATCGGTGTTGGCTCATCGAGCTTTAAACACTCAATTCCACCTTTGCCATCTTTAGTATAAAGTAAGCTTTTGGCAATACAGTCCTCACCGATAGTCAAAGTGTAATGCTTATTTTTTAAAACAATATCCGACATAATTCTACTCCCAAAAATCAGTCTTCGATCAATCTGGCATTTTTTAATGCCTCAACCAATTCCTCGGCGGTGCAGTCAGCGATAATGTAACGCCGTCCGGCAAGCTCAATTACCGAGCTTGTTCCCTTATCTTCAATTATCTTAATACTAAAGGCGCGTAGGAATAAACAAGGTAATTTGAAAATTACTACGCCTCTGTATTTGAAATTATAGCACGATATTCTTCTCCATATGTTAACATTGTGTAGACATATTAAAGGGAGTCTAAATTTGGAATATAACATGTTGAAATTGTCACAAAATCAGCATCTGTTTTTACACTTGACTTAAACTGATTTTTATAGTATAATCAAAGTATATAATATGTATAAGGAGTAGTCATGACAGAGAGAATTTACGTTGAAATCGGCAATATGTGCAACCTTTCCTGCTCCTTCTGTGCGGGAACAAAGCGTCCCCAAAGACAAATGACCGCAGAAGAATTTGCGCTGATCTGCGAAAAAATAAAGAATCACACAAAGTACATATACCTTCATGTGATGGGCGAGCCGCTGCTTCATCCGGAACTTGACTCCATAATAAAAGCCGCCAAAAGCTATTCCCTTCCCGTCTGCATAACCACCAACGGTACGCTTCTTGAAAAGAGAGGCGATATAATACTTGGAAACAGCGAAGCAGTTCATAAGGTGTCAATATCCCTCCACGCCCCCGAGGGAAACGGAAATTTCAACACCGAAGTCTATCTCAAAAACGCCGTAGAGTTTGCCAAATCAGCCGCTGAAAAAGATATATATTCGATCTTCCGTCTTTGGAATCAGGACAGTGACGAGGGCAAGGGCGAGAACAGTCAAAACTGCGGCATTGAAGCATTTTTGCGCAGCGCGTTTCACACCGAATGGCAACCCCGTCCAAAAGGATTCAGACTTAAAAAAAACATATTCCTCGAATATGACGGACTTTTCACATGGCCCTCGGAAAGCACTGCCGACGAGGTAAACGAAGGCTTCTGCCACGGACTTTCCGGACAGATTGCAATACTTGCGGACGGCTGCGTTGTTCCCTGCTGTCTTGACGCAGACGGCGAAATAGAGCTTGGCAACATTTACCGCCAAAGTCTTGATGAGATACTGTCAGGTAAACGTGCCGTAAATATTTCAAAAGGCTTTTCAGCAGGAAAATATGTGGAGCCACTCTGCAAAAAATGCACCTTTGCAAGACGTTTCAAAAAAAGAAGCACATAATGCAGTTTTTACCCGTTTTATCTATTGAAAATTACTCCGAAATGTGGTATAATAAATTAACCTTTACAGTAACTTAAAGAGAAATCACAATGGCTTTTTGGGGATGAGTACATTCAGTATGTACTAAAATAGTTATATAAATAAAATTCAATGGTTATATAAAAGAAAAGGATACGGGACATGAAAATATCAGTTATCGGATGCGGACGCTGGGGTTCGTTTATTGCTTGGTATCTTGACAAAATCGGTCATTCCGTGACCCTTTACGCAAGAGAAAGCTCCGAGCGTATGCACGCACTCATGAAAACAAGAAAAAATGACATTCTTACCTTTAACGAAAAAATAAAAATGACCACTTCCCTAAAAGAAGCGGCAATGAGCGAAATTATTATAATCTCCGTAAACTCACAAGGACTCCGACGCTTCATGAAGGAACTTTCGGTGTATTCCCCGAAAAATAAAATATTTGTGCTCTGCATGAAGGGTATCGAAATCGAAACCGGCAAGCGGCTATCCGAAATCGTCGCCGAAAACACCGACGAATCAAATTCTGTTGCTGTGTGGATCGGCCCCGGTCATGTGCAGGATTTCGCCGGTGGTATCCCCAACTGCATGGTTATCGACAGCACGGATGAAAAAGCAAAAAAGCTTCTTGTTGACGAATTTTCAAGCGAGCTTATAAGATTCTACTACGGCACCGATATCATCGGAAACGAGATTGGTGCGGCGGCAAAAAATGTGATCGGCATCGCCGCCGGAATTCTTGACGGAATGAAGCTTTCAAGCCTTAAAGGTGCGCTTATGTCCCGCGGCACAAGAGAGATCGCAAGACTAATTTCTGCAATGGGCGGAAATGAAATATCCGCATACGGACTATGTCATTTGGGTGACTACCAGGCTACCCTATTTTCAGAACACAGTCACAACCGAAGATACGGCGAAAGCCTTGTTACAGGTGAGGCGTACACTGAGCTTTCCGAGGGATACTACACCGCCAAGGCACTTGTTGAGCTCGAGGCGAAATACTGTGTAGAGCTGCCGATTTGCCATGCTGTATATGATGTTCTCTACGAAAATGCTAATATTAAAGACACCATAAGTTCCCTCTTTACAAGAAATCTGAAGAACGAATTTTAATAAAAAGGAAGCGGTGCACTTCACAGTGACCGCTTCTCTGTTTTTATATCATTTAAAAAGCTTAATTCGAAGAATTATTGAAATCGCAATGAGGCTTGCCAATGCCGCCCCACCTATAATAAGCGGAAATCCCCATGGATGAGTTGAAAGCGGCATATGTGCGCTTGACAGATTCATTCCGTATGCAGAGAAAATCATGGTAGGTATCGCCATAACCATAGTGATTATCGCAAGCACCTTCATAGCCACATTCAGGTTGTTCGAAACAATGGAAGCGAAGGTATTCGACATATGGGAAAGAATTTCTGTATTGATTTTCGCCATTTCGATTGCCTGCTTGTTTTCGACGAGGGCATCTTCAAGAAGCTCCGCATCTTCTTCGAATTTCGGGATAAAATCTGTCCTCATCAGCTTTTCAAGTACTGCCTCGTTGGAACGAAGTCCAACGGAAAAGTAGACAAGTGACTTTTCAAGCCGCATAAGGGATAAAAGCTCGCGGTTCTTCTGAAATTTACCGAACTCCATCTCCGATGAATCGGATTTTTTCTCAATAAGGCGCAGATACAAAAGAAATCTTCTTGCTGTGGCATAGAGTATCTGAAATACAAATCTCGACTGCTTGCCGGGATGAAAGCCTCGCTCCGTAGCATTGGCAAAGGAACGGAGAATATGAGTGTCTTTTGAACAGATAGTAACCACATAACCGCCGGTCAGGATAATCCCGAGAGGGATAGTGGTATAAAGTTCATTTTCCGAATCATTTTCTCTCGTGGGAATATTGACGAGAATCATTTTGTAATCGTCATCCGCCTCCACACGGGAACGTTCATCAAGGTCGAGGGCTGCTTTGCAAACTTCAAGAGGAAGACCGAGCTTCGCTGAAATCGTATGCAGTTCTTCATCGTCGGGAGATGTTACCTGTATCCATCCGCCGCTTTCGGGAAGAAAAGTTTCCGTAAGCTCATGATTTCTTTCTACAAAATACTTGATCATTTTTTGCCCTCCTTATTCTTACAAATAATTATCTCACATACTTTATTATACACTAAAAATCCCGGTATGTCAAGTATAATATAGAAAAGGAGCTGTCATATGACAGCTCCTTTAGTATTATTTTGCGGTTGCGGGTTCGATGCGGAGTTCAGCGTGATCCATAGTATGACCGGGACGCTTTGTTGCTACAATTTCAACAACTGCCCACATATCGTCATATACAGATTCCGGAACCTCGTATACCATGCGAGCATACTCACTGC
>JAZRPJ010000198.1:0-7407 GCA_045649205.1 Candidatus Flemingiibacterium sp. | reverse complement strand
CGACATGGCTACGATCCGACATAAGATACTGCTCGGGGCGCTCGATTCTGATAACCGAGAAAAATCCGAGAGATACCGCAAGATAACGGCTGCCGTTATCGCAAAGCTCGCCGAACATACCGCTTACCGCGTGGGGAATGTCACCGCAGGTACAACAACAATGACAGATGCAATCGGAGCCCGGCTCAACTACTTTTGTACCGAGAAGTACGGGATCTACCGTTTCCACAACAGCTATGGGCATATTGTCGCCCATCTCGCCGCAGGCGGGAACAGAGCAGAACCCGTCGCCGGTGGTGGAAGAACGGAAAACATGGACCGCTCCCTCGCCGCCGTAAAGAACCACGGACTTTTCCACAACCGCAAGACCGCAGAAGCTCTGAATCTTACCGGGACAGAGGCAGGCCTCAAATTCGATTTTTACGAAGAACCGCACGTTCACGCGGTAAAATCCGCAGGAAAGATGTACCGGCTCTACCGAAATAGCGGACGAACAAATCTCCGCACACTTTGCTCGTATCTGTGTTGTATGTTCAATTATACTCTGCCCCATGGAATCGAGAAATACCTTTACATTCTCGAAGCAATCGCGATCCCGGCAGCTATCGAACACCTGATAGGTGTCAATCACCACACCGCAGCCGTTTGTGCTTCCGTTCATTCGTGGAAGAGAAAACACACCGTTTCTGTTATCATTCATACATAAATCTCCATCCTATTATAAACTTTAAAGGTAAGACCGGGATAACAAGTCTATGCCTGTATCCTCATTTATATGATATGCCAAAAACGGAATTATGTTAACTATTCCCTTATAGGCTGAATATGTGAGAAAATTCTGCTCCAAAGTTCCGGCGCATCCGGGCAGGAATCAATATAATGACGCATCCGTTCGGAAAGTCCGCAGGCACGGCAGACAACCTCTCTCGGCGGCTCCTTCGGCGGCATGAATTTTGCCGGTTTACATGGAATACCGAGATATTCGCATCCGTCCACCCGTCTTCCGTTACGCCTGAACTCCACGGTAAGGTAATCTCCCTGACCGGTACCGCTTGAGCCTTCGATTCCGATAACTTCGCCCTTTCTGACGCAATCGCCCTCATTTACACACCTTGAAGCGAGTCTTCCGTAGGTGATGGTTACTCCGTCGTGTCCGGTCATAGTAACAATGGTACCGAGTCGATGTTCTCTTGAATAAATATCGGCATTTCTGCCCGATTTCAGAACAACTCCGTCCTCTAAAGCCACTACCTCCTTTCCCGACCCGTAAGGCGACGAAATCCCTTTGAAAACGAGTATCCCGCCGATATCCTTTTTGCCCGATCTCTTGATTTCTGTAAGCACAAAACATCTTGATTTGTAAAGTTCCATATTAGACCTCTTATATTTTTTAAAGTTTAGAATTTCTGAACCTAACCTCTACAAAAAATCCCCGCCGAGCGAGAGGTGGAATGTTCAGATTTTCTGAACTAATTATAGCATTTTTCACCTGCTATGTCAATAGTTGTGCAGAATTTTGGCAGAAAATCTTTTTTATTTTTTCATTTTCCCTTGATTTTATGCTACTTATGGGGTATAATATGTGTGTAAGAGTTTATAAATTCTGAACCGCTCTGTGCAAAAACGGTCTTTCTCAATTTTTTATAAAGGATGGTTACAAGTATGTCCGATTTCAAAGAGCGCCTTGCCTATATCATGAAAAAACGAAATATCAACCAAATCACCCTTTCAAAAAAAACCGGCATTCCCAAATCTGCCATAAGTCAATATCTCAGCGGATATTTCAATCCGAAGAGGGACCGTCTTGATGTTATCGGTGCCGCGCTCGATGTAAGTCCTGCGTGGCTAATGGGATATGAGGAAAAAGGCGAGCAGACTATCTTACACGGTATTACTGAAAATGAACAAAAGCTCATTTTAATCTACAGAAGCAACCAAAAAATAAAAAAATCCATTGATGCCTTAATCAGTGCCGCCGAGGATGAAAAATTAGTATTCCGTGCCGCAAAATCAAAGGGAGGGATCATCCCCCCCGGTTATGAAAGTATGTCTGCTGTACAGCGAAAAAAGCTTGCCGAAGCTCCCGAAACCGACGACGATATATAATATAATCTACGGTACACTTTCAATAAAATGTACGATTACTACGGTATATACTCCTCCTGTCGGAACATGGCATGGAGATGCCATTTGGATTTTGACATCCGCAGCCTCCCGGTAAAATTGACTGCCGTTGCCAAGAGGGCAGGTATACTTGTACACAAGAACTGTTTCCTGAATGAGCTTCGGGAAAAAGAGCTTGGGGCAAGTATTTTTGCCGACGGTACTTGGCACATTGTTTACGATGAACGGCTTCCGTATACCGAGGCACGCATAGTGCTTGCCCATGAACTCGCCCACATCTTCCTCGGACATGAATACAAATATATTGAGCACCGTTTCGCTTCAGACAGCAAGAAGCTGAAAAGTGAACGTGAAGCCGATATGTTTGCCATCCGGCTGCTTGCACCCGCCTGCGTTCTTCATGAGCTTGGGATAACTGACACAGCAAGAATTGAAGAACTTTGCGAAATCCCTCATAGACTGGCAAGACAAAGGGCTGCGCGTATGGCAGCTTTGGAAAAGCGTGGCGCTTTCTATAAAAGCGAAGAGGAACGTGCCGTGCTGGAAGGCTTCAGTGAATTCATTTACAACTGCAGAATAAACGATATGATAATAAAAAGCGCTGCCGAATCTGATATGCAACACGAAAGTTAGCCTCGTTCGCCGGTGCATATTTTTTATGTAACCAAATACACGCCATTCACTAAAAAGGAAATGCACCCGGAAAGAAGTCAAACACTTTCCGGGTGCATTTTACAAAATCATTTCCGTTTTACAATTCGGCAGATCCGCTTCCACCCTCCGAACACAAGTCTGCGTAGCGGTCGGATAAGCATCCAAATACGCACATACAGCAGATATATTCGCGAGCTGCAGGAGCACCACCGATTTCCACGTTTGAAGTCTGTAACAACGGCAATTATCTGATCGCGCCTGATGCCGTGCTCCAGCCTCCACTGATTGTCCCCACAGCAGGTAAAGGTATCCTCCGCGCAGACAATTCTGTGGAGTATATACCCACCTCCATCACGCTTGTACAGCGGTATATCTCCCACATTAGGTTCATCCGCGGCAGATAAGCGTACAACACTGCGCTTATGCTTAAGCATGGGATACATACTGTTGCCGGTAACTGTAAGTTCAACCGTTCCACCGACAGATATCTGTTCTTCTATAAGAGAGCACATATCTGACATACTGACTTCGCACATTACTTTGTTTTTCATTGACCAAACCGCTTATCCGAAGAAATCGCCAATATCTACACTTCCGCCCGGACCGATTTCAATTCCGGGATTTTGTGCATCGTACTCAGCTTTGGCATCGTTATACCATGCGAAAAAGTCCATAGGATCTGAATATGATAAATAGTACGC
The DNA here is from genome assembly GCA_045649205.1 of Candidatus Flemingiibacterium sp. Taxonomy (GTDB): domain Bacteria; phylum Bacillota; class Clostridia; order Oscillospirales; family CAG-272; genus Flemingiibacterium. The sequence continues at coordinate 3,928 of JAZRPJ010000198.1, read as the reverse complement.
CTGCTGTTCCTCGGCGGACATCGCCTCATATTCCTCATATGTTATAGCCTTGGGGGACTGTGAGGTTGTATCTGAGCCGGTGCTTCCGGAATTGTTTGTGGTATCCTTGGAGCCGGTCGTATCCTTAGCTGCTGTGGTATCTTTAACCGCAGTGGTATCCTTGGCCGCAGTGGTGTCCTTTCCGGGTCTTGTTCCTGCAGAACCGGTATTATCGGTATCGCCACCGTGTGCAGGCGGCTCATGTCCGGAATTACCACCCGTGGTATCACTTGTCGTGCCGCTCACGATCTTTCCGTACTTGTATATTTCTATACTTTCATTAAGCTCATTTTCGGTAAAAACTCCGCGAGCCGCAAGACTGCGAGCCAATGCATAATCATCAATTGTCAAGGCGTTCCAAAATACACTCACGGCATCTCCGCGGGTAAATTTTGTATCCGGTGTCTTTGAGGATATAAGTCCCACTCTTACCGCTAATTCATACGGATCATTCCACTCAAACTGTGCATTGCTTCCGCTATCTCTATAGCCAAGTGCACGCAGAGTAAAGGTTATAAACATATAGTCGGTCATAATATTTGACGGACCGAATTCGGTAGGTGAAATACCTTTTGTTATTCCTGCTTTATTAGCATATCCCACATATTTGTTTGCCTGGTTGTCTTTCCAAATGGGTATGTCTGTATAAGGGTGAGCATATGCCTTGCTTAGCGCTTCATCTTCACTTCCGAACAGACGTACCGTAAGGACAATTCCCTCGAGTCTGTTCAGTTCACGCTCCAGCTGATATCCAATATCGGTTCCGAGAAAAAGTCCAAGGTGATTAAGTGCATTTGCCGTACGGAGCTGTGCGTCCGTAAAGCCTGCGGCGTATACCGAAATTCCGGCAGCAGCCGCTATGATCAGAACCAACACTAAAGCTATAACTTTCTTTGCCATTTTATCCTCCATAATTTACCATGGTTAAAAACAATGCCGCGCGGAAGCTCGCCATAGCCTATTCCCCGCGCGACATCAATACGTAATTTTATTCAATGCACCCCGACTTTGTAAGAGTGTCGATAAATTCATCAACATCGAGGGTCGCCGTTTCGCGATCAACGTCATACTCTGCAAGCAGAGCATCTACCATCGCGTCACGGTCGCCTCCCTTCTCCAGTACATTCCAGAGAAGCACGCCGGTTTCATTGACTGATACCATTCCGTCAAAATTCACGGATGCCTTGCCTATGGGCAAAATCACGTGATGTGCGGCAACCTTGCGGAGGACAAAGCCTTCTTTTATTTTCATAAACACATCTCCTTTGCCGCCCCGGACATAGTTTCGAAGCTTAGCTTTGCTGAATCGGGTATAGGCAGATTTTTAAATTCGAAGATCGGAATTTTTTCGACCAGCCTATCAACATTTTTCAGCATAAGCTCAAGGCTGGACTCATTCTTAAAGCGTCTGAGGGTTTGTGACATGATACGCGACGCGGCGTCTAAACCGTCAAGGCGTCTAATTTCATTTTGCTCGCCACGTCTGAGGAAACATATCCCCCCAAGTGCAGCCTTCATATTGACGTTGATGCCATCCTTACCGCACCATGGGGTACCGAAGGCGTACCATTTGCCGTCTATAAAGCGGAGCGCGGGCTTATCGTCATTAAAGACGACAGCTTTCTCGCCAAAGACTTGCTGCCACAGTCTTGTATGAGTAGATTTACCCATACCGCAAGGACCGGAAAACAGATACGCTTTCCCTTCATAAGCTACAGCCGATGCGTGAAGCATCAAACCGTCATGCATTAGAAGCTTTCGGTAAAACTGATATCCCGATTCCATATAAACCGCATCATTTTCTGAAAGGTTCGGATATCTGTCCGTTCGGTACAGTTCAGCCGAAATGGTTATATCCACGCTGTCCTGCGCCGGGCAGATATATTCCGCACAGCGGGAGGCCATGCCTCCCACCGTGGGAACGTCTACAATGAGTTCAGCGATCTGGCAGATCATAACAGAGGGATTACCACTCTTCCCAGCCCCAATTGCCTTCGCTGCTTAACCCATCTCCTCCACCGATTTCGATTTCGCCAGTGGCAAGCTCTTCGTCTGTCAAAAGATTCAAAAACTCTGCTGTCGGTTTAATATATTCTTTTCTCATGTTTTTATCTCCTTTTTCAAACGCACTATCTGCTTAATCGGTTACTTTGAAATTGGTTGCTGAAGACTCAACCTCGCATACTGCATTGAAAGTTGTTCCTTCCGGAAGCCTTGTCACTCCACTCACAGTTAAGGTGATTGCAAGATCGCTAGTCTTTCCGCTTGAATAATGAGCATATGCATCATTTGCCCACTTTTTAAGCTCATCTCCCGGGAAAGTAAAGGGAAGCGACTGGCGAACAGCTCCGTCCGTGCCTATAACCGTAATTGTAAAGGATGCAGAAAGTCCGGAGTTGTCAGACTCTGCGAGTAATTTGTATGCGTCAAGATTTGCAAACCGTATTGCAAAACCAAATTTAAGTTTATTGGTATCGCCTTCGACCGGTCTGCCTGTGGGGGCAAGATTTACTGTGTCATGCTTGAACAGTCTGTAGCACTCGTTTGCAGCATCGTAGATCGGCATAAATTCATTGCTGCCATAGAAAAGCACATGTGTACTTGCAATAGCGCCGGTTCCGCCCACTTCGCCATCAATTACATCTCCGAAAGATACAAACGTTGTAGCATTAAGAGTATTGCCGTTAAGGTCAAGTGTTACGTCAGGGCTAACCGCTACATGGACTTCAGTTACATCACCAAGAAGCACCACAGTTTCGCCTTCCTCGGCAGCTGCAATTGCGTCTGCGAGGTTTTCGTAGTAATTGTCGCCAATCTTGGCTGCATTAGCGAGTTCTACACCGTATGTGCCGTCATCATTCTCCTTTACCTCGAAGCCGTCTTCAAGCTTAACGAAGCTGCTATTTGAACCGGCATCGGTAGGATCAGCCGAGAATGTTCCGCCTGTGACCTTGACTGCGGGCTGCTTTGTGCTATCGCCTAAGTTATTTTGAATGTCAAACACCTTTGCAAGTACATTGAATGTACCGCCGTTGACCTGAATGCTAGCGCCGGTGTCAGCCAAAACTGCACCGCGTGCCGCAGTTGCAAGACTATCATCCCCATAATTGTCGTTGGAGAAAGTACCGTCGTTAACGATAAGTGTTCCTCCGCTATTCAATACGCCGATAACCCACGGGCCATGAGAACTGCCCTGCCCGTTTGCGTCTTCAGCAGCAATACATTCAGTTGTGTATGTACCGCTGTTGACAGTGACTTTTCCTCCTCCGTTAACCGAGATGGCCATGGAGTTGTAAGGAGCCGTATACATGCCCTTCTGTTCAACGGTCACGTTGGTAAGCTCAATCTCACCGCCTGCCGATTCGATACCGCCGCCATATTTAGAATAGATCTCTGTATCGCTAACATATACGGTTGTATCGCCACAAGCCTTGATGTTAAGACCGTTACCTCTGTAATTATAAAGCTTAAGACCAGTCAATGTCACAACAGCAGTATCCTCTGTACGTACTGTTCCGTATGCGCCGGAAGAATAATTGCCGTTAGCAATCATAGTACCGTTCTTAATGGTTACAACAGAAGAACCCGCGATCTTAAAGTTTCTGTTGTTTGTTGATGCACCCTCGGTAACGGTAAAGGTTTTACCGTCGAGGTCGATGGTAATCTTCTTATCAGTAATAAGAATACCGTCGGCTTGGGTAATGTCCTTAACAAGTACAACCGTATCGCCTGCCTCGGCAGCTGCAATTGCGTCTGCGAGAGAGGGATAACCAACTCCGTTGACCGTCGCTACGGAAATCTCGGTTCCCACATCTGCAATAACTTCTTCGCCTTCTGCAGATACCGAAAAACTCATGGAGCCAAATACCGTTGCGAATGCAAGGACCGA
>JAZRPJ010000197.1:0-13007 GCA_045649205.1 Candidatus Flemingiibacterium sp. | reverse complement strand
CACCGGGTTCGAGCGTAATAGTCTCGCTCGGTGTATAAATAAGGTTAGAGTCAACTCCACCACCGTTTCCGTCAGGGAGTGCACTCACATTGAGGAAAGGGTTGTTGTTGTCGGTGCCGTCATTGCGTGTAGCAGTACGATAACTGTGTGTGAAACAGCTGGAAACATCTTCATTAAAGTTGATGCTAAAGACTGTTTCAGTAGTCGCCTCGCCATCCGTAGCGGAAACCATTCCGATTGCCGACATAGGCAACATGGAAAGCATCATAGCAACAGCCATGACGAAGGCAAAGAAACGCTTGTTTTTCATGGGTCTTTCTCCTTTTTAAAAATTTTTTTGGTCCGCAGACCTTTTTGGGTATACATAGTGATACCGTAAGGTACACATACGGATACACATATATTATATACCTGCTGCTGTCAAATGTCAAGGGGGGAATTTCCTTTTTGTTAAATATGTGACTTTTTCTTTGTGCATTTTGTGCATTTTCACAAACTATTCAGATTTATATTCAATAATCGACACCCCCTCCCTGCCCGAAAGGTTGTCCGTAATAATACCTATATAATAATATGAAGACTGCCGCGAGATGATTCACAGCAGTCTTCAATAAATACTTATTTAGTTCCGAAAATTCTGTCGCCGGCATCGCCAAGACCGGGAACGATATATTTGTTCTCGTTCAGGCACTCGTCAACGTTAGCGCAGTAGATCTGCACGTCGGGATGAGCCTTGCTGAGGGCTTCAATTCCCTCGGGTGCGGCAATGAGGCAGAGGAATTTTATGTGACATCCGCCGGAGGCCTTGATCTGTGTGATAGCATCAATAGCCGAGCCGCCGGTTGCAAGCATGGGGTCAACCACCACTATGAGACGTTCCTCAATATCGGGGGGAAGCTTGCAGTAGTATGGGTGAGGCTCGAAGGTCTCCTCGTCACGGTACATACCGATGTGACCCACCTTTGCGGAAGGCACGAGATTTAATAGACCGTTGACCATACCGAGTCCCGCACGGAGGATCGGCACTACAGCGAGCTTCTTGCCTTTTATCATGTTCTGGCGTGTCTTTGTGATGGGAGTTTCGATCTCCACTTCCTCAAGTGGAAGGTCACGGAGAGCCTCGTAGCACATTAGCATGGTGATTTCTTCTACCGATTCGCGGAATTCCTTATTTGAGGTGGATTTCATACGCATTACGGTAGTTTTGTGCTGGATCAAGGGATGATCGAAAATAGTTACGTTTTTCATTGTTGATTCCTTTTTACTGTTCGTCTTTAGCCTTGCTTACAACGAGGTTTACGATAATACCGAGAATGAGGGCGCAAGCGATACCGGTGATGGTAACCTTACCGATAGTCATTGCCATGCCGCCGATACCGGGGATGAGGATGGCTGCCACTGTGAAGAGGTTAGCGTCCTTTTCGAGGTTAACCTTCTGAATCATCTTCAGACCGGAAACTGCAATAAAGCCGTAAAGAGTGATGCAAACGCCGCCCATTACGCATCCGGGAATGGAATCGAGGAATGCAACAAAAGGCGAGATAAAGGAGATTATGACTGCCAAAACAGCAGTTGTAGCAATAGTAACGACGGAAGCGTTCTTGGTGATAGCTACGCAGCCGACAGACTCACCGTATGTGGTGTTGGGGCATCCACCGAAGAAAGCGCCCGCAACGGAACCGATACCGTCACCGAGGAGAGTTCTGTGAAGACCGGGATCTTCGAGAAGATCGCTCTCAATGATGGAAGAGAGATTCTTATGGTCAGCGATATGCTCTGCGAATACAACGAACGCAACGGGAACATATGCAACAGCGATGGTTGCAACGTAAGTCCAGCTGAAATCATTTGCGCCCTTGATCGCTTCAAGGAAGGTGAATTCGGGAACTGCGAGGAAGGTCTTAAGGTTAACACCGTCAGCAACGAGCGCCTTGAAGGGAGCAAAATCAACTATACAGAGAGCGGGATTTTCCGTTGCGATACCGATAACGGTGAAAATAAGACCGACAGCATAGCCTGCAAGGATACCGATGATGAATGGGATGAGCTTAATCATCTTCTTGCCGTAAACAGAGCAGAGGATAACAACGATAAGGGTTACCATTGCGCAGATGAAGGAAACCCAAGAGCTTGTGGTCATAACGAAGCCGTTACCGTCGTGAGCACCGTAAGAGAATACATCGTTAATTGCGGCACTGGCAAGAGAAAGACCGATAAGAGCAACTGTAGGACCTATAACAACGGGAGGCATAAGCTTGTTTATCCACTTAACGCCTGCGATCTTAACAACGATAGCGAGGATAACGTAAACGAACCCTGCGAAAAGCGCACCTATGATAAGTCCGAGATAGCCGAGGGACATGGATGCTGCACCTGCAAATGCGGCGAGCATTGAACCGATGAATGCAAAGGATGAACCAAGGAAAACGGGGCTCTTGAATTTAGTAAGAAGCTGATAAACGATAGTACCTACACCTGCGCCGAAGAGAGCTGCAGAAGCGGTCATACCGTTACCTACGATAGCAGGAACAGCGATAGTCGCCGCCATGATCGCGAGGAGCTGTTGGAAAGCAAAGATAATAAGCTTACCAAACGCAGGTTTGTCTTTTACGCCATAGATGAGTTTCATTGTAAAATCCTCCGAATAAATATTAAATTAGGGTATAATATATATCCTAACAAATAGGATACCATATTTAGAGTTATTTGTCAATAATTTATTGGCAAAAAATTTCACATTTCGTCATTTTTTGTTGAAAAAAGGAAGAGCAGCTTTTAAGGTCAAACTGCCCTTCCCTGATATGATTCAGTTAAATTCAACCTTTCGTAAATACAGCCCCTCCGGCGGTGCGGTCATCCCGGCACGAGCTCTGTCACGTGACTCAAGTATTGCCGCAATATCACCCGGCGAAATCCGTCCAGATGCAACCTCAATCAGAGTACCGACGATGATCCTCACCATATTATAAAGGAAGCCGTCCGCCGCAATTCGGATGCGGATAAGTCCGTCATCCTCGGTAATTTCGAGATATTTCACGTCCCTTACTCTATCGGCAATGTCCGAGCCTGCTGACATAAAGGCAGAAAAATCATGCCGTCCAATAAACGCCACCGAGGCTTCTTTCATGAGAGAAAGACGGTCGCTTCGCAGCTTTTTCGGATAATGCCAAATTCGACCGAGCATAAATGGGTCGGGAATGTCACCGGTCAGGATCAGGTATTCGTACTCCTTCATTTTCACATCGTGGCGGACATGAAAGGAATCATCCACAACCCTCGCAGATCTCACGGCAATATGCCGGTCAATGACGCTGTTGAGTGCCGACGGAATACGCTCAACAGGCAATATTTTATCGGTGTCATAAGTGGCAAAATACTGCAGTGCATGAACCCCGGAATCGGTACGTGAGCATCCCTTGACTGGATAACGGACACCGTATAACTTTTCAATAGCATCCTGCAAGGCGGACTGCACAGTGGGCTTGTCGGGCTGCACCTGGTAGCCACAGAAAGAACTGCCGTCATAGCATAATTCAAGTAATATCTTCATAGCCGTCAAATCGAAAATCCACCGGGCAGATAGTTAAGAAATACTATACCTGCCATAAGTCCGACCGTCACAAGAAGGACGGCAAAATCGTAAAATCGAAGCTTTAATTTTGTCATGCGTGTTCGTCCGTCGCCGCCGCGGTAACAGCGACATTCCATAGCCGTCGCCAGCTCATCGGCTCGGCGGAATGAGGAAATAAATAAGGGAATCAGAATCGGTACCAGTGCCTTGGCACGGTGAATCAGACTGCCCGATTCAAAGTCCGCACCTCTCGCCTTCTGGGCGGAAATTATCTTGTCCGTTTCCTCAATAAGGGTCGGAATAAAGCGCAGAGCAATAGTCATCATCATGGAAAATTCATGTACGGGGAGCTTTACCAGACGGAGCGGAGAAAGGAGCCGTTCAAGTGCATCTGTAAGCATAATCGGGGAGGTCGTATAAGTTAAAAGCACAGAAGTACCGATCATCAGCGAGGTGATCCGCAGTATCATGAAAAGAGCGAAGATCACGCCTTCAAGATAGATTTTAATTATCCAGAAATTGACAAGCAGAACCTCACCATCTGTCCAGAACAGATTAAAAAACGTAGTAAAAACCAAAATAAATATGAGCGGCTTCAGGCTCTTAATTATGGTTTTTGGCGAAATTCCCGAAACAGCCACTAAAAAGATCACGCTTACGGCAACAAGAATAAACGACCACAGACTTTTAGCAAGAAAGATCGCCACGATATATAGAATTGTCAGAATTATCTTCATTCTCGGATCGATCCGATGAATGAGGGAATTTCCCGGAAAATACTGTCCCAGGGTAATATCCTTAATCATGCTTTAGTCCTTTCTGTGGATTACCTTTTAAGAAGCTTCATAAGTGCCGCTTTTGCGTCTTCGACAGTGTAAATTCCCACCGGAATATCAAGTCCGCGCTCCCGTAGTAAGTTCATAAGCTCGGTGATCTGCGGCACGCTGAGTCCTACATTTGCCAGTTCCTCGGCGTGTCTGTAAACCTCTGCCGTTGTCCCCTGCATATATACTTTAGACTCATTCATAACCACGATCTCGTCAGAATATCTCGCCATATCCTCCATGGAATGAGAAACGATTATGACCGTATTTTTCTTACGTCTTTGATAGGAATGAATACCGCCGAGTATTTCTTCCCTTCCCTTTGGGTCGAGTCCTGCCGCCGGCTCGTCGAGTATAAGCACCTCCGGCTCCATGGCCATCACACCCGAAATTGCAGCACGGCGTTTCTGACCGCCGGACAGATCAAAGGGAGATTTTTCAAGAAGGCTGTCGTCAAGTCCACAGAAGATCGCCGCCTCATCACACCGTCTTTTTATCTCCTCCTCCGGAAGCCCCATGTTGGAGGGTCCGAAGGCTATATCCTTCCGTACAGTTTCCTCGAAAAGCTGATATTCGGGATACTGGAAAACAAGTCCCACCTTGAAGCGATATTTGCTTATATGCTTCGGGTCTGCCCAAATATCCTCTCCCCCCACAAAAACCTGACCGGAGGTCGGGCGTACAAGGCCGTTAAAAAGTGAAACGAGGGTAGATTTTCCGGAGCCGGTATGTCCCATGAGTCCCGTTATCTTTCCACTGGGGATGGCAAGTGAAATATTGTCAAGTGCCACTTTGCAAAACGGGGTATCGGGAGAATAGACATATGTTACATTTTTAAGTTCAATAGCGTTCATTTGGTAAACAGCTCCATGATCTCGTCGGCAGCCTCTGCCACCGATAATTTTTCAAGTGAAACATCCATGCCTTCACGGCGAAGCTCGTAGAGAAGCTCTGTTGTCTGCGGCACATCAAGCCCGATCTCGCAGAGCTTTTCGACATTTGAAAAGACAGCCTCCGGCTTGCCGTCAAGTTCTATTTTTCCGTCGTTTATAACCACGACTCTGTCACAGAGTGCCGCCTCGTTCATATAGTGGGTTATATGCAGAACCGTTATACCGTATTCACGGTTGAGGCGAAGTATCGTGTCCATGACCTCGCGCCGTCCCACCGGGTCAAGCATAGCGGTGGATTCATCGAAAATAATGCATCGCGGCATCATTGCAATGATACCGGCAATTGCCACGCGCTGTTTCTGTCCGCCGGACAGCTGGTGCGGCGAATGCTTGGCATATTCGCTCATCCCTACAGCTGCAAGGGCATCGTCAACTCTGCGCCTAATTTCAGCAGGCTCAACGCCTAAATTTTCCGGACCGAAAGCCACATCTTCCTCGACAACGGTAGCCACAAGCTGATTGTCCGCATTCTGGAAAACCATACCTACATTCCGACGGTTTTCGAAAAGCTCGTCCTCGGTAAGGTCAGGCTTTGTTATGTCAAGACCGTCCACGATTATTTTGCCGCCGCTCGGGGTCAGGATCATATTTATAAGCTTTGCAAGGGTGGATTTACCCGACCCGTTGTGACCTAAAACAGCCACAAGAGAGCCTTTTTCGATTTCAAGGTTAAAATCGTGAAGTACCACCACATCTCCGCTTTCCTCGTCCTCGTAGGAAAAGGAAAGATTTTCTATTTTGATAAAAGGCTCCATCAAAGCTCACCTCTTTTTTATCAAATCTTGATTAGACCGCACTCCATCTTGCGCTTGAACCGCAAGGCAGTACCGCGCCCGTTTCTTTTACGGGAATACCGATTTCGTCTGCTGTCACCTTGCCGCCGAATCTCGACAAAAGATGCAGATGGAGAAGATATCCGGTAGTTGACGAAGAAAGTCCGGTAGTATAGGAGTTTACAAGGAAAAACAAGGGCTTGTCAGACAAGACTTTCGTGGTCAGTGCCACGAGATCGTCGATATTTTCTTCAAGCTTCCATACCTCACCGGATGGTCCGCGGCCATAGCTGGGAGGGTCCATGATTATTCCGTCGTAGAAATTTCCGCGGCGGATTTCCCTCTCTACGAATTTCTTGCAGTCATCAACAATGTATCGGATAGGCGCATCGGCAAGCCCAGAAAGACGGGCATTTTCCTTCGCCTGATTTACCATCCCCTTCGCCGCATCAACGTGACATACAGCCGCTCCCGATTTCGCCGCCGCAACGGTTGCTCCACCGGTGTATCCGAAGAGATTCAGCACCTTTATAGGTCTTCCGGCATTTTTTATAAGTCCTGAAAACCAGTCCCAGTTGACCGCCTGCTCGGGGAAAAGTCCCGTATGCTTGAATCCCATGGGACGGATTACAAATTCAAGTCTCAAATTTTCGTATCCGATCTTCCATTCCTCGGGCAGTCGGTTTTCTTTCCATCCGCCGCCGCCGGAGGATGAGCGCTTGTAGACGGCATCGGCATTTTTCCAAAGCTTGCTCTTCTTTGCGTTATGCCATATAACCTGGGGGTCGGGACGGATGAGAATATATTTCCCCCACCGCTCCAGCCGCTCGCCGTCGGATGTATCTATAAGTTCGTAGTCCTGCCAATTATCGGCTTTCCACATATGTTTATCCGTGCCTTTCTGTTATTTCTGACTGTCATCAAGAGCCTGCGAGAAAATATCAAGCTGTTCTGTACTTCCCTTCGCTTCCGACTCACGCCATGTGAGTCCAAGATGTTCATAGGCGAGGCGTGTTGCGCATCTGCCCCGAGGTGTTCTCGAAAGGAAGCCTATCTGCATAAGATATGGCTCGTAAACATCCTCCAAAGTAATCGCTTCCTCTCCAACAGTTGCGGCAAGGGTTTCAAGTCCCACCGGTCCGCCGCCGTAGAATGTAATTATGGTTTCCAGCATACGGCGGTCGATGTTGTCAAGTCCAAGCTCGTCGATCTCCATCATGTTAAGTGCCGCGGATGCGGTTTTGTGATCAATTTTTCCGTCACCCTTTACCTGGGCAAAATCTCTCGCACGCTTTAAAAGACGATTGGCGATTCGAGGCGTTCCTCTTGAACGGGAAGCCAGCTCCAGCGCTCCGTCCCCGTCAATATTGACTCCTAAAATCGCGGCAGAGCGGCGGACAATTGTCGAAAGCTCCTCAACGGTGTACAGCTCAAGGCGCAGAAGCACGCCGAAACGGTCACGCAGAGGGGTAGTCAGCTGTCCTGCACGGGTTGTCGCACCTATAAGTGTAAATCTCGGCAGCGGCAGGTGTATACTCTGCGCCGACGGACCTTTACCAATGATAATATCCACCGCATAGTCCTCCATAGCCGGATAAAGTATCTCCTCGACCTGCCTTGGAAGCCTATGGATTTCGTCGATAAAAAGCACGTCTTTTTCGTTAAGATTAGTAAGCAGAGCCACAAGATCCCCCTGCTTTTCGATAGCGGGACCGCTGGTGACGCGGATGTTGACACCAAGCTCATTTGCGATAATATTCGACAGCGTGGTTTTTCCAAGGCCGGGGGGACCGTAAAGAAGCACATGGTCGAGGGTATCGTCACGAAGCTTTGCCGCATCGATACTGATCTTAAGATTCTCCTTTGCCTTTGACTGACCTACATAATCATTAAGGTTTGTGGGGCGAAGACTGCGTTCGTTATCCGCATCCTCCGGCGAAAATTTGGCATCTAAAATTCGGGAATCAAATTCCTCGTTTTCGTCAAAATAGTTCATCGGTACTTAAATTCCTTTCGTAAAACTTTGAGAATTTTACCGTTTATTTCATGAGTTTCTTAAGTGCGGCTGTGATGAGAGCTTCAAGGCTCATTGCCGAGCTGTCCATGCCGGACAGTGCCTCGGTCGCCTCGCTTTTTGAATATCCGAGAACCAAAAGTGCGTTGACCGCATCGGAGAGCTTTCCGCCGGCACTTACATTTACCGGGGCTGCCACAATTACATCCGAGCCGTACTCCTTTGCCAGCTTGTCCTTGAGTTCAAGCACTATTCTCGCCGCAGTTTTTGCGCCGATTCCGCTTGCTTTTCCGAGGATTTTTGTATCCGCAGAGCAGACCGCCGCCGCAAATTGCTCCGGCGTAAATGTTGACAACACAGAAATCGCCGCCTTCGGTCCAACGCCCGAAACGGAGATAAGCTGCTTGAACGCCGAATGTTCTTCCACCGAATGGAATCCGAACAGCTCCATCGCATCCTCACGGACAGCGAGATAAGTATAAAGCTTGACCTTTTCACCGATTTTATGAGATATTGCGGAGAGAGTCGTGTTTGAAACCGTCAGCTTGTAGCCGACTCCTCCGCAGTCGATGACAGCCGTGTGGGAATGAGCGAGGCAAAGCTCGCCGTGAAGATGATAGTACATAACAAGACCTCGCTACTTTCTGATGTTGTAGTAATTTTGATTGAAATATCCTTGCATCTTTGAGTTGCCCGTATTTGCGTGACAGATGGCGATTGCAAGAGCATCGCAGGTGTCGTCAAGCTTGGGGGCATTTTCAAGCTTCAAAAGAAGCGCCACCATCTGCATGACCTGCTTCTTTATGGCTCTGCCGTAACCCACCACCGACTGCTTTACCTGAAGGGGCGTGTATTCACTGACCGCAAGACCGTTTTTCTTTGCGCAGAGAAGTATTACCCCTCTCGCCTCCGCAACGGGGACCATGGTTTTCTGGTTAGTGTTGAAAAACAGCTCCTCGATTGCCATTTCCGTGGGATTGTACATCTTGATAATCTCGTCAAGGCGGTCGTAAATCATTTCGAGCCGCGCTTCCACATCGGTGTGAGCAGGTGTCTGTATAGAACCGTGGGCAAGGGTGGTAAACCGGGAGTTTTTATATTCCACAATGCCGTATCCCACAATGGCGATTCCCGGGTCGATTCCGAGTATTATCATTACTTTACCACCCCTTCTATGATTCTGTGATTGTATAATGTAATATTATACCATGTATACGTTAATTTGTCAAGGTCACCCCTTGCAGTCGTACCAGGTTTCGCCCACTGCCGCAGAAACGGTAAGGGGCACTGAAAGGCTGACACAGTTCTCCATCTCACGAATGAGAAGCTCTTTTACCCTTTCGGCATCCCCTGCGGAACACTCAACTATAAGCTCGTCGTGTACCTGCAAAATGAGCTTCGCATCAAGTCCGCTTTCACGAAGTGCTTTGTCCACTGCAAGCATTGCAATTTTAATAATATCCGCAGCACTTCCCTGAATGGGACTGTTCATGGCAACTCGCTCACCGAATTGCCGCAGGGGTATCTTGCTTGCCGAAAGCTCCGGAATATCCCGGCGTCTGCCGAACATAGTCGTAACAAAACCGTCGTTTTTGCCTTTTTCAACTATGTCGTCGAGATATTTTTTAACCTTCGGATATCTCGCTTTGTATGCCTCCATATACTCCGCCGCCTGCTTTTTTGTGACCCCGATATCCTGTGACAGGGAGAAATCGCCAATACCATAGACAATGCCGAAGTTTACCGCCTTGGCACGCTTTCTCATCTCGCCGGTCACCGCCCCAATTGGCACATTAAATACCTGGGATGCTGTCACAGTATGAATATCGGTGCCGCTCTTAAATGCGTCAATCATTATTTCATCCCCGGAAATATGAGCGAGGAGTCGAAGCTCGATCTGGGAATAGTCCGCATCCACAAGAACTCGCCCCCCGCCATCCGGAACAAAGTATCTGCGGAACTCACGTCCAAGCTCTGTTCTGACGGGGATATTCTGCAAATTCGGCTCTGTTGAGGAGAGCCGTCCCGTGGCAGTTATGGTCTGATTAAAGCTTGTATGAATCCTTCCCTTTTCATCAGCCGCCTTGCATAATCCCTCGGCGTAGGTACTCCTTAGCTTTGTAAGCTGACGGTATTCGAGAATATCAGCCACAATTTCATGGAAAGGCGCTAATTTTTCCAGAATATCAACGCTTGTGCTGTAATATCCGCTCTTGTTCTTTTTGCCGTGAGGAAGCCCCATCTCCTCAAAAAGCACTTCGGAAAGCTGCATGGGCGATTTGATATTAAAGTCATGTCCGGCAAGGAAAAATATTCGGTCCTCAAGCTGTTTTTCCGCCGCTTCAAGCTTGCGTCCGAACACCTCAAGTCCATCGGTATCTACCTTGAATCCTGATTTCTCCATTCTTGAAAGAAGGGCGGCGAGGGGCATTTCGATATCGAAAAGAAGGGATGTCTGTCCGCGCTCCTCAATAATAGGAATGAGCTTGTCGGCAATTTTCAGTATATCAGCGGCAGTGAAGCCTTCCGATGAGTCGCCGAGATAACGAAGCTTCAGCTTTCCTTCGTCTGCATGGCTGTCCGTTGGATCAACCACATACGCCGCCAAAATCACATCGAAATCGAAGAGAAAATCCGCCTCGGTTTCGTACTTCGTGTACAGTGACTTTGAGTCGTAAACATATATCTTCACACCCGCCTTTTTCGCATCGGAGATAAGCGAAAAATCCATATCTCCGTCAAAGGTGAAAACTCGCTCACCGTCGGAAGAAACGCAGTTTTTTTCGCCTATGTGAACTGCTAATTTTTCACTGTTCGTTTCGAGGGCTTTTCTTACTGCCTCCGAGGCACTTTCGCAGGGGCAGATATCACATTCCGGAGAGGACTTTTCAGAGTCTTCCGAAGCAGAAATTTCATCAAGACCGAATCTCTTTATGAATGCCGAAAATTCAAGCTGTTCGAATAGTTCACGAAGCTCTCTTTTTTTGCTTTCGGCGCGCTCCGACATACCGTCAATATCAGAGAGATCAACACCAATCGGCGCATCCCTTACAATGGTTGCAAGCCACTTCGACATATATGCGGAATCCTTTCCGGACTCAAGCTTTGTGCGAAGGCTTCCCTTTATCGACGGCGAGTCAAAATTTTCATATATTCCGTCAACACTTCCAAACTCCGAAATCAGCTTTAGAGCTGTCTTTTCGCCAACTCCGGCAACACCGGGGATGTTGTCGGAGCTATCTCCCATGAGTGCCTTTACATCCACAAATCTGTCGGGAGTGATTCCGTAAGCTTCAACAAATTTTTCGCTGTCAAAATGAACGGTTTCATTATTGGTGGCAAGGAGCACCGTTGTGCTGTCGTTTATCAGCTGAAGGGAATCTCTGTCGCCGGTCAGAACGTAGGCATGAACTGCATTTTCCTCCGCCATTTTTGCCACAGTTCCGAGAATATCGTCTGCCTCGAAGCCTTCCTTTTCGATAACTACTGCGCCAAATGCCGCAGCGGCGGATTTTGCCCATGGGAGCTGCATTGCAAGCTCCTCCGGCATTCCCTTTCTGCCTGCTTTGTATCCGTCGAATTTCTCGTGGCGGAACGTGGGTGCACGCATATCAAATGCCACCGCAAGACCGTCCGGGTTTACCTCATCTATATTCTTTTTCAGTATGTTCACGAAGCCGTAGACGGCGTTGGTGTGAAGTCCGTCCTTTGTGGTGAGAGGACGGATCCCATAAAACGCACGGTTGAGAATACTGTTGCCGTCAACTGCCAATATTTTTTTCATATTATGAACTGCCTTTCTCCTAAAATTTTGACAAGGTTAAGAGTAAATATATGTCTATTATACCACAAACCGTTCTATAAAACAAGTATTCCGCCCATATAAAACCGCCTCTTTTTTTACTTTTTTCTCGTCTTGCAAAATATTAACACCGGATTCACAATTACGCAACAGTTTTGACTATCATAGAGTGGTAGTTTTGTGGTATAATTAATAGTAAAAATAAATTATTATATATCTTTAAGGAGAAAGGACATGGCAAACGCACCAGTAAAGCAAAGCCCCAACTCGCCTACAAAGCATGAGGCTCCAAAAAGTAAAAGCATGCCGGCGATGGGCGAATATTACCGTGCCGTTTCGGGAAAATTCCGTGTGGCAAAGTTTATAACCGTACTCTGCCTTGTGGTTTTCCTTATTTTCTCCTTTACATTTTTACGGGGAGAGATCACCCTTGAAAATCTCAGATATCTTTTGAAATTTATCAGCTTCACCAATACCGAAACATCCATTACTGCGGCAAAAATCAACTATCCGTCAGGCGACCCTAACCGTATCGAGCTGTATATGGGTGACCTTTGTACCCTCTCACCCTCCGGTTACGGCCTTTACGACTCAAGAGGAAACCAGATCATGACGGCTCCCATAACCTATGCGGCACCCGTACTCAAGGTCAGCGACCGATATACCCTCTGCTATGACATGGACGGACATTCCTTTGCGGTGCTGAACAGCTTCGCAAAGCTTTACGACGGCACCTCCGACTACCCAATAACCGCCGGAGCAGTGTCAAATAAAGGCGGGTTTGCTATAGCCGCCGCATCACGTGAATACCGTACCGCCATAACCGTGTACGGTGACGATCTGAAGCCGGCGACCAAGATATACAAAAACGGTCATCTCATGGATATTGAATTCAGTCCGGACAGTTCTTCCATTGCTGTCATGACCGCCGGTGTTTCAAACGGACAGTTTTACACAAAAATCGAGCTTATTTCATCAAGCTCCGATGAGATACTTGATTCTACGGAGATTTCCGGCCTTGGCTATTCATTTTATTTCACAGACAGCGGTTTTATTGCTGTCACCGATGA
>JAZRPJ010000196.1:0-3674 GCA_045649205.1 Candidatus Flemingiibacterium sp. | reverse complement strand
GCAAATGGGTGTTCGATCAGCTTCTCCTTGAAAACGTCCTGTTTAAAAGTATCAAATGCGTTACCGCCGCTGATCATATGCCATCCGAAGTGGGATTTAGCCGCACCCTCGCAGTAAAGAGGCTTCTTATTAAGCTTCTTGTATACTCTGTACTGGGCATTTGAAACGTGGTAATCGAAGGGAGCTTCTGCGCCCTCGGAACCGTCGAAATAGATATAGTCGAAGCCAAGGTTGTAGAAATCTGCCAGTTTCTGTGCAACCTCATCCTGGAGCGAGGAGTTCTGCTCTACGTAGGCACTTCCGCCGCCAAACTCGGTAATATCGAGAGAACCGCCGATCTGACCCATGGGGTGCTCCATAACGGGAGTTTCGGAGTGACCGCGCACGCATCCCTTGAAGCAGTAGGGATACTCGGTTTCGTAGCTTTCAAACTTAATAAGCTCTCCGCCGAACTTGAGGACACGCTGTCTGTCGTGCATATCGGTATCAACGGGATTCTCCTCAACGTAGATCACGGTATCGTCCTTGGTAAGAGGCTTTGCGAGAGTGAAGTGTCTTGTTAAATGTAAACGGTGATCCGCCTTTGGAAGCACATAGTCGCTGAGAAGTCCTATATGAGTGTGCAAGAAGTGTAGCCCCACCTTCAAGCCTGCCTCATGGCACTTGTCGAGAACTGCAACAACGTCGGAAGCTCCGTTGGGCCACCAGTCTTTTCGAAGCACATAGTCACCGCAGGTGGCGTAGCTTCTTATTTCTTCTCTTCCCTCTACGTTGTTGCCGGTGAAGAAATCGATATAGTATGTATGCATCATGGTAATGCCGGCTCTTTTTGCGTATCTTATCTGCTCGTCAATATTTTCGGGGCAGAATTCATACATGAAGAAGGAGGAGCGGTTGATATAGTCGCTTCTGCGGCTTGCAACACCGCGTGGAAGGTCGTAATCTTCCTCCACGGACTCAATACAGTCAAGAAGCTTGTCGGGAGCGGTTACGATAAGTGCCGCCTCGCATCCGCGAAGCTTGATACCGCGGGTAGCGTCCGCTGTCATGATGCGGTAACCCTTTCTCTTTTCGGCGTTTACCGTAGCCTCGGGACAGGTTGCAAGTACGTTTACCGCAGCCTCGTCGTCCCACATTACGTTCAGCCATTCGCCTACACGTTCGCGGTTCTTAACGGGGAGCTGAATCATTCTGAACTTTGAAACAGGGGGAGGAGTCATACAGAGATTGCCGAAATGCTCGGGCTTAATAATAAAGTCGATGAATTTAAATGTAACGTAATCGTCAGCCACCTTGTATTCAACGATAGCCTCGAAGCCTACAAGCTCAAAGCCCACGATAAGTCTGTTGTCGCCTTCCTGTCTGACACGGTTCGCCTGCATGGTGATCTCACGGTTGGGATATGCAAGCTTGATTTCGTTGTTATAAGGTCTGTCCTCGGTAATGGAGAACATTGGGGTGTGTTCTTCCGTCTTCAGGCACTCAACCGCAGGCTTGCCCTCGGGAGTGTAGAGAAGGCTCTTCGCCGCGCAGTCCTCGCCTATCGTGAGGGTAAAATGTTTGTTTTTGATAACTATATTTGCCATTTTTTGTTCCTCCGAAAATAAAAAATATTCCGTGGCATCGACTACGTCCCATATATTTATACTATATCACATAATATCACATATTTTGGCATTTGTATTTGCACAATAGTAAGTTTTATTTGTACAATAGTAAGTTTTAATGGCATCTCTCAAATTTTAATTTTATGCTTCTTTTCCCCGTCTTTTTTGCAAAAGCTATTGAAAAAGAGAAAGATTTGTGGTATAATTAAATGAGTTTGATGTTATTTTGCAGCGGCATATGGCAGTTAAAGGGGGAATCAAACGTGAAAATCGGTTTTGATAATGACAAATATCTCGAAACGCAGTCAATGCACATAAGAGAACGTATATCCAAATTCGGAGGCAAGCTCTATCTTGAATTCGGAGGCAAGCTTTTCGACGATTATCACGCCTCAAGGGTACTGCCCGGATTCCGTCCCGACAGTAAGCTTCAAATGCTTCTTCAGCTCAAGGACGATGCGGAGATCGTTATCGTCATAAACGCCGATGATATCGAAAAGAACAAGGTCCGCGGCGACCTTGGTATCACCTATGACATGGATGTACTCCGTCTAATTGATGCCTTCGGCAATATCGGTCTTTACGTTGGAAGCGTTGTGCTGACCCGCTTTAGCTCCCAGTGCAATGCAATTAAATTTGAAAAGAAGCTGACCAACCGTGGTGTCAAGGTCTACCACCACTATTATATCAACGGATACCCCTATAATATTGAAAATATCGTCAGCGAGGAAGGCTACGGTAAAAATGATTTTGTTGAAACCGAACGCCGTCTTGTTGTGGTCACCGCACCCGGTCCGGGAAGCGGAAAAATGGCAGTATGCCTCTCTCAGCTTTATCACGAAAATAAGCGCGGAGTCAAGGCAGGCTACGCGAAGTTTGAGACCTTCCCCATTTGGAATCTGCCCCTTAAGCATCCGGTAAACATGGCGTACGAGGCGGCACCTGCCGATCTTAACGATATCAATATGACCGACCCCTTCCACCTGGAAGCCTATGGCAAAACCGCCGTAAACTATAACCGCGACGTGGAAATATTCCCCGTTCTTGATGCTATGTTCAAGCGTATTTTCGGTGAATCCCCCTATAAATCCCCCACTGACATGGGTGTGAATATGGTGGGTAACTGCATCATCGACAACGATGTGGTCAGTGAGGCATCGAACAAGGAAATAGTACGCCGTTACTACACCGCTCTTTGTGATCAGAAAGCAGGTACTGCCGCCGAGGATACAGTCAATAAGCTTGATCTTCTCATCAAGCAGGCAAATCTCACGGTATCCGCCACCCGTCCCGTCGTTGACGCGGCAAACGCAAAAGCGGAAGCGACCAATTCTCCGGCAGTGGCAATTGAGCTTCCCGACGGCAGGATCGTAACCGGTAAAACCTCGTCCTTACTTGGTGCATCTGCGGCAATGCTCCTTAATGCACTTAAAACTTTAGCTGGAATCGGTGAAGAGGTGGAGCTTATTCCCCCCTCAATCATCGCACCGGTACAGCATCTTAAAGTGGATTATCTGCATAACCGAAACCCTCGACTTCACACCGATGAAGTGCTGATCGTCCTTTCGATATGCGCCACAAATTCCCCTCTTGCCGCCGCTTCCCTCGACCAGCTCGACAAGCTTAAAGGATGCGAGGTTCATTCATCGGTCATCCTCTCGGAGATTGATGTGAAGACATTCAAGAAGTTAGGTGTAAACCTCACCTGCGAGCCGAAATATCAGGTCAACTCCCTGTATCATGGGAAGTAAATACCGCCAATATAAAATCGAAGCCACCGAGTAATCGGTGGCTTTTCGTAGTTTTACGCTTAAATCAATGTGGCGTAACATGAACGGCGGGAGCAAGCCCCCGCCCTACGGGGGTGTGCTTCGAGCAACGATGCGAAACATGGCAGACAGTCGAGGACGTCTGTCCCTACAACCCTCTCCGTCACACCTGCGGTGCGCCACCTCCCCCATAGGGGGAGGCTCATTTTGCCCGGGTGTTGCACGGGCGAAGCCTCGTGCTTGCGGTAGCTACAAAGCCGTCCGCGGCGTAAGCCGGCGGAACCGGAGTGGGAAGGGA
>JAZRPJ010000195.1:0-8202 GCA_045649205.1 Candidatus Flemingiibacterium sp. | reverse complement strand
CCCACAGGGAGAGGCTTTAATGAATCTCCGTCCTTGTCTAAAATGACAAAGAGATTTCCTTGAAATAACTTTTTCGACAGCCTGAGGGGAACCTTCTTACAAGAAAGTTCCCCTCATCGCATCCTAAATATTCCGATCTTTCCGATTATACGGCGACTTCGGGTTGACGATCTCGCGCCAGTCGAGACCGCCGTTCTCCAGGGCGCAGACCAGCACTTCAGCGGTTGCGATGTTGGTTGCGACAGGGACGTTGTATATATCGCACATACGGAGAAGGTTGTACTCCTCTTTATAGTAGGCATCGGTAGAGGTATCGCGGAAATATATGAGCAGGTCTATCTCGTTATAGGCAAGACGGGAAGTGATCTGCTGCATTCCGCCCTGGGAACCGGACAAAAGTCTTTCGATAGTAAGTCCGGTGGCTTCGGAAATATACTTTCCGGTAATGCCCGTGGCGCTGAGATTGTGCTTACACAATATGCCGCAATATGCAATACAAAACTGCGTCATTAATTCCTTTTTCTTGTCGTCTGCGATGATAGCTATTTCCATTGATCTCTTCCTTTCGTGATTATCTTTGTTACATTCGCTCAAACAGATTCTTTATCTTTCGTCTTGTTTTCATGCCCGTGAAGCTGTGAAAAAGGGGCACGTACAATCCTTCTATACGCGTCGCCACGTTGTCGAAGGCTATTTTGGCATTTGATTTTTTCAGCTGGCAGCAGAGCTTTCCCGTTTCCGCGCCAAGCATAAGCTCCCGTTCGTGGGGAATAATTCCGCACAGCTGGATGTAGGATCTGTCGATTATTTCATTGATTCCCGGACGGTTGCCGGCTACTGCGGCATCAATGTCAAAGCTGTTGATAAGCAGCCGCAAATCGGGAATGTGCGCCTTCTGCAGGTATTCGCCCGTTTGCCCCGCCGCACGGATACTTGAGGGCTGGTGGGACGCCACGATGATCGCACAGTTTGCCTTCCCCGACTCTAAGATCGCGGGGACACCGAGAGAACCGGGAGTATCGAGGATGATGTAATCGAAATCCTCAACCCCCAGCGCATCATCAATTATTTTCGAGAATTCATCGGCAGTGATATCCCGTCCGCCCTTGTAGGGTGCCGCGGCGAACCACAGATACTCCGAGCGCTCGTCCCGAAGCATCACCTTTTCCATTCCGACACGCCCCTTTGCGGCGTCGTATAAGTCGTACATTATATCGTTTTCGACTCCCAGCATGAGGTCAAGACAACGCATATCAAAATCGCAGTCGGCAAGGAGAACCTTCTTCTGCCGGCTCGCAAGGGACATGGCGAGATTAGCCGCTACAGTGGATTTCCCCACTCCGCCCTTGCATGAAGTTATGAGAATAATTTTAACCGTAGCCAAAACCTCCGCTTACACTACTCCGCGATGAGAGTTAATTGGTGAATGTGCCAATAATATGATACCATGTTTTAGGGGTTTCTGTCAATACCTCACAGCACATTTTTACATACAAACGTCAAATTTTACATTTTCGACAAATTTTGGGGGTGATTTTAGGTTACTTGGCTGTGGTTTTTCTCACAATTTGTCGAAAATATCTGTTTTGCCACAAAATACGCCTATTTACGCATAATATTATTTACAAAATGCTCATTGTAATTTTTTCTGAACTATTGTATAATATATTTAGGTATGTATTCTAAAAACAAAATCACCAAAGGAGTATAAAAAAATGGTCAGAGAAAACATGGAATTCATCAAAAATTACGACCCCGAAATGGGCGAAGCTATTGAAAAGGAATATGCACGTCAGCAGAGAGGCCTTGAGCTGATCGCTTCTGAAAACGTGGTTTCCACCGCGGTTATGGCGGCTATGGGCACTGTCCTCACCAACAAGTACGCTGAAGGTTACCCCGCAAAGCGTTACTACGGCGGCTGCGAATGTGTTGATATTGCCGAAAATATTGCCATCGAGCGCGCGAAGAAGCTCTTCGGCGCAGAACACGCCAACGTTCAGCCTCATTCCGGCGCCCAGGCTAACACCGCCGTTTACATCGCTCTCATTAAGCCCGGCGACACCGTTATGGGTATGAATCTCGCTCACGGCGGTCACCTCACTCACGGAAGCCCCGTAAACATCTCCGGTCTTCTTTACAACTTCGTTCCTTACGGCGTTGAGGACGACGGCAGGATCGACTACGATAAGGTCGAATTCCTCGCAAAAGAAAATAAGCCGAAGCTCATCGTTGCCGGTGCTTCCGCATATCCCCGTATCATCGACTTCGAGCGTATGTCAAAGATCGCAAAGAGCGTGGGCGCATACCTCATGGTAGATATGGCTCACATCGCAGGTCTTGTTGCGGCAGGACTTCATCCCAGCCCTGTACCCTATGCCGATGTTGTTACTACAACTACTCACAAGACTCTCCGCGGTCCTCGCGGCGGTCTTATCCTCTGCAAGGAAGAGCTTGCAAAGCAGATCAACAAGGCAATATTCCCCGGCACTCAGGGCGGCCCCCTCATGCACGTTATCGCATCCAAGGGCATCTGCTTCGGCGAGGCGCTGAAGCCCGAATTCAAGGAATATCAGACACAGATCGTGAAGAACGCAAAGGCTCTCGCAGAGGCACTTACCGCTGAAGGCTTCAATCTCGTTTCCGGCGGCACCGACAATCATCTCATGCTTCTCGATCTCCGCTCCATGGGCATCACCGGTAAGGACTTCGAACATCGCCTCGACGAGGTTTACATCACCGTAAACAAGAACGCCATCCCCAACGATCCCGAATCTCCTTTCGTAACCAGCGGTATCCGCGTCGGTACTCCTGCGGTTACCTCGAGAGGTCTTAAGGAAGATGACATGAAGACCATCGCCCATCTCTTAAAGCTCACCGCTACCGATTTCGAAAATTCCGCTGACGCTGTCCGCGCCAAGGTTACCGAGATCTGCAAGAAATATCCCCTTTACGAGGGCTAATATTAACGACAGACAAGTGTAGGCATCGCTGTCCGCTTTGGTGGGGACGGATGCCTACATCCGTCCGTGAGGAAAGGACCGTGGCATGAATTTTTTAAAAAAAGGCTTTCTCACCTCAAATATGTTAAAGGTCATAGCCATGGTCACAATGCTCATCGACCATGTGGGACTTGAGCTTTTTGACAATTCCCGTCCCATGCGCATCATCGGTCGGCTGGCGATGCCCATTTTCGCTTATCTTATAGCCGAGGGCTGCCGGTATACCAAAAACCGACTGCGGCATTTTCTCGAGGTATTCCTCCTCGGAGTTTTCTGTCAGGCGGCGTATATGTTCGTCGGCGGCGGACTCCGGCTTAATATCCTTCTCACCTTCTCTGTGTCCATCGGACTTATCTACCTCGTAGATTTCGCCATGAAGGATAAAAGATTCATCCCCGTACCCATTATCCTTTTGGGGCTTCTTTATATAGCATCGGCGAAGCTTTTCCCGGCAGTGGGCGTCCGCTTCGATTACGGCTTCTGGGGTACAGTGCTCCCACTGTTCGCATTTATTTTCAAGGATAAGTGGCTTAAATTTATCTCCTTCGCTTTCGGACTGCTCCTTCTTTGCAGAGCTTCCGGCAGTGTGCAGATCTACTCACTTTTTGCCCTCATTCCCATCTTCTTCTACAACGGCGAACGGGGAAAATTCAAGTTTAAATATGCATTTTATCTTTTCTATCCCCTTCACCTTTTTGCTATTTATATAATCGAAAATATTATCAGGGTTGTATCATGATAAAAATTGAAAAATCCGAAATTCTGTCAGTTGGCACAGAGCTGCTTCTCGGCGATATCGTCAACACCGATGCCGCCTATCTTGCAAGACGGCTTGCCGCCCTCGGCATCAATATGTACCATCAGGCTGTTGTGGGCGACAATCCGGAAAGGCTAACCGAAGCCCTTACCCTCGCCCTTTCAAGAAGCGACCTTATAATCCTAACAGGGGGACTCGGTCCCACCTACGACGACCTGACAAAGGAAACCGCCGCATCCCTCATGGGACGGAAAATGTATCTCCACGAGGAGAGCCTTGATCGAATGATCGCCCGTTTTCGCAGCCGCGGACGGGAAATTACCGAAAACAACAAAAAGCAAGCGTATATGCCCGAGGGCGCGGTAGTCTTTAAAAATGACTACGGCACTGCTCCCGGACTTGCCATTGAGGACGAAGAAAATGGCAAGATCATCATTCTTCTCCCCGGACCTCCCCGTGAGCTTGAACCTATGTTCCGCGAGCAGGTTGAGCCTTATCTTAAGAAATTCTCCGAGAAAATCTTTTTCTCGAAAAACATAAACATCCTCGGCATGGGCGAATCCAAGGTTGAGGATGTTCTCCGTGAGCTTATGCTAAGCTCCGAAAACCCAACTCTTGCCCCTTATGCAAAAGAGGGCGAGGTCATGCTCCGTGTCACCGCATCAGCAAAGACCGAGGAGGAAGCGGAAGCCCTCTGTGACGGCATGATCGAAAAAGTAAAAGCCACCGAGGTTTCCGAATATATATACGGCATTGATGCTTATCCTATCGAAACAGCCCTCGTCCGTGAGCTTATAAAAAAGGGACTCACCGTCGCCGCGGCAGAATCCTGCACCGGCGGTCTTACCGCCAAGCGAATCACCGATGTTTCCGGTGCATCCGCCGTGCTCCACGGCAGTATCGTCACCTATGCAAACCGCATAAAGGAGCAGTTCGTGGGCGTTCCTCACGAAGTTCTCGAAGCCCACGGCGCAGTTTCCCGTGAGGTTGCAGAAGCCATGGCGAAGGGTGTCAGGAAGCTTTTCGCAAGTGACATCGGCATTGCCGCCACCGGCATCGCAGGACCTGACGGCGGAAGCGAAGAAAAGCCGGTAGGCACGGTATATATCGCCGTTTCCTCCGAAGCCTATGAGGATGTAATCCGTCTGAACATCGGCGCATCCGCCACCCGTGACTATATCCGTCAGGTGTCGGCGACAAATCTTTTAAATTTGGCATTTACCGCCGCGAAACGGGCGAAATAACGCTCCGAGCATCGGGGCGGAACATGACCCTCTCCGTCACACCTGCGGTGTGCCACAAGCTCTCCAGCAATACCGTACCGGTATTGCAAAAGGGCGAGGCAAAAAAGTAAGCCGCTGTAATGGGAAGGGACCCGGGGGTAGGGGCCCCCTGGAGGCAGGCGCGAGTTTCCGCTCCCGATATCGCTGTTCGCGATGTCACTCTGCCATACCCCCATAATTAAAGTTCTTTGAGGGGGTGTGGGGGAACTTTCTTTCAAGAAAGTTCCCCTGCGCGTCCCCCAAAACCCTCATAGAAAGGAAAAAAGCCATGAACGCAAAAGAACTTATCACAGCTATTGAAAGCGGCAAGTATACCGAAATTTTCACAGAGCTTTACGGCGCTGAAAATATTGAATCCCAGAAGGCACGCTACATAAATACCGTTCGTGAGTTCGCCGCTCTTTATGGCGAGGACAGAGAGATATCTCTTTTCTCCGTTGCCGGCAGAAGTGAGATTTCCGGAAACCACACAGACCATAACTACGGACGTGTCCTTGCGGCATCCATCAATCTTGACATAATCGCCGCCGCATCTCCGAGAGAGGATATGAAGATCTCCCTCAAATCCGAGGGCTTCCCGAAGGATGAGGTCGACATCACAAACCCGGCTGTGGACGAGAACCTTTACGGTTCATCAAAATCCATCATTTCCGGTATGTGCAGCGGATTTCTCAAGCACGGCTACAAGGTAGGCGGATTCGATGCCTACACCACCTCCAACGTTTTCAAGGGCTCGGGACTTTCTTCCTCCGCAGCGTTTGAAGATATGGTGGGACTCATTTTAAGCCACTTCTACAGCGACGGCAAGGTTGAAAATACCGAAATTGCAAAAATTGCCCAGTACAGTGAAAACGTATTCTTCGGCAAGCCCAGTGGTCTTATGGACCAGATGGCCTGCGCTGTGGGCGGATTTGTGGCTATCGACTTTAAAAACCCCAAAGAGCCCATAATCGAAAAGCTCCCCTTCGACCTCTCCGCAAAGGGATATAGCCTCTGCATCGTCAATACCGGCGGCAATCACGCCGACCTCACCGACGATTATGCCTCCGTTCCAACAGAAATGAAAAAGGTGGCGTCCTATTTCGGTAAGTCCGTGCTCCGTGAAGTCACCATGGAGGAGATCACCTCGAATATCAAGGCTCTGCGTGAATTTGTCGGCGACAGAGCGATTATGCGTGCTATCCATTATAAAAACGAAAACGAACGTGTTGCCGCACAGACCGAGGCTCTCAGAGTAGGCGACCTGGATCGTTTCTTTGAGGGTGTATTGGCATCCGGCGACTCCAGCTTTAAATATCTGCAGAACGTATACACCGTGAAAAATGTCCGTGAGCAGGGACTTTCTCTGGCTCTTTGCCTGGCACAGATGACGCTTACCGGAAAGAAGGCGGCATGGCGTGTACATGGCGGCGGATTCGCCGGCACAATTCAGATCTTTGTGAAAAACGAAGACATACCTGCCCTTAAGCAGGTCATGGACTCCGCTTTCGGCGACGGTGCCGCAACGGTACTCCGCGTTCGTCCATACGGTGCTGTGAAGGTTGAATAATGGCGAAGAAAAAACACAAAAAGCTCGTCGCCCCTACGGCAGAAAAAAAGAAGTTTCCGGTAAAGCGCGCACTTCTTATTTTGCTTTCCACTATTGTGTCATTTACCCTGTATCAGACGGTCAATATACTTGAAGCGGGCGCAGGTCTGCCTTTTCCCATTATCACCACGGTATATTTTGCTCTGGCGGCTCTGCTCGTCTGCTTTATTTTCTTCTTCAACCGTGGGTTTTCAACAAAGCCGGTTACAAATGAGCAGCTTATGGAGGAAGGGGTCGCTCCCGAGGATGCCGAGGCAGTCTGCGAAAAGCTGAACTCCCATAGAAAAATCGCAAGGACACTTATGCTCGTGCTCCTTCCCATCGTATTTACCATACTCCTTGACATGGTCTATCTGTTTTACGGCGACTTCTTTTCGGGAGCACTCAAGTATATAACGGGCACCGGAAAATGAGTGAGCTTTCTGTTTATACCTTGGCGTCAAGCTCCAGGGGCAACTGCGTTTACATACGCCTTGACGGCGATGAGATTCTAATTGACGCCGGCATCAGTGCCAAAAGGATCTGCGACTCCCTCAAAAGTCTTGACACCGATATTACAAGAATCAAGGGTATTTTTATAACCCACGAACACGCCGATCATGTTTCGGGGCTTGAAACTCTGTCAAAAAAGTACGGTATTCCCGTACATTTCACCGAGCCCTCCGCAAGGCAGTATCTGTCGGGAAAGGCGGAGCATACAAAAGAATCGGCAGTCATTCATCCGATTCTGTACACCGCCGCGGCAGGTGATATTACTGTCACCTCCTTTCCGACACCACACGACAGTGCCGCATCGGTGGGCTATGTCATTTCGGACAGAAACGGCGAGGATGTTCTCGCTGTGGCTACGGACATGGGTCACATTACCGATGAGGTTTCCGACGCTCTTATGGGCATCGAAAATATAATTTTAGAATCAAATCACGATGAAAATATGCTTCTCTGCGGGGCTTATCCCTATGAGTTAAAACGGCGTATTCTGGGAAAATTCGGTCATCTTTCAAACGAAGCTGCCGCCGGATTTCTCGTAAGACTTGCCGCCGCCGGCACAAAGCGTGTGCTGCTTGCCCACTTAAGCCGGGACAACAATCTGCCGGAATTAGCATATCATTCATCCCTTGACGCAGTGGGAGAGGCAGATCTGCAGATAAAGGTTGCAGCGCCCGATTCACCCACACGGCTTGTGTAGAAACAGCAAACAAAAAAGGAGATGCATCAAAAAATGAAGACAATACTCCCCTTGATTGCGGCAATAATTTCCGTAGTTGCCCTGGCGGTTATTTTCAAAATGGCGCTTACGTCCGATAACACCCCCTACAAACCATCGGACAGCGACGAAACCATCCCCGGCGATACTGTATCTGAGGATATACTTACAACATCGCCCGAAGAATCTACTGAAGCTGTGACTACAGATCCTCCCGTGGTGACCACTGCGCATCCCATAGAAACCAAGCCTCCGGTGACCACCAAGCCTCCTGTCACTACTGCACCGCCGGTAACCACCGCACCGCCCGTGACTACCGAGCCGCCCGTAACCACCGAGCCGCCCGTAACCACCGAGCCGCCCGTAAC
>JAZRPJ010000194.1:0-30578 GCA_045649205.1 Candidatus Flemingiibacterium sp. | reverse complement strand
TTTTTCATTCAAGCCTTATCTCGCGAATTTTCACCCCAATTTCGCAGCCATCCGCCTCTGCAATGATGGTTACGGGTAACATCGTCGATAAATCGAGGGTAACCTCTACCCGATTTTCTCCGTCGGTGTAAACGGCACGCTCGTAGAGTGTACCATCCTCCTTCTGACGCTCTGCGGAATGATAGCTTCCCTCGGATATACAGAAAAGTGAGATTATCCGCGAAATTCCGGCTGTTGCCGTTTCATTTTCAAGGGGGATCTTCATGCTTTCGGAAAAGATATACATATCGCTCCCCGAAAATTCAAAGCCTACACCTTCAATTACACTTCCCTCACTGAAAATCAGCTTTCCCTCTCTTGCAAGCATCCGCCCCGAATTATCATACCGCGGTGCGGTGAGGGTCAGCTCGGCAGGAAAGCTGTCATCCCCAACAGTGAACTCCCCCTCTACATATATCCCACTGTCCTGATATCCAAGTCTGGCCGTGTTTCTTACACTGGCGCAGGAAGTAAGAGTGAGTATGACACACAACAGTATTATTAAATAACGCATAAACGCCTCCGTAAGTACAATTACTACATTATACTTCGTGAGGCGTTAAACTATTACTTTTAATTTCGCTCAAAGGCTGATGGATTGCAGATACGAAGAACTCTGCGAAGCTCCTCGTCCGTTTCGATTATAATGGCGTGCTTTCTTCCGGTTTTCGAATCCGGATAGACAACAATGAAGTTATCCTCACTGTCTGACTTTCCCGAGAAATCCGAAACTTCAGCGATATTTCCGCCCGTCACCATAGCCATGCGACTGTCGGTATACCTTGCGATAAGTGTCGCTTCGGGAAGACTTATCTCTTTTTTCGTCCGCCTTCTAACGGCACCGTATATTACAGCAACGGTCATCTCGCCGGCTTCCACCAATATTTCGTATTCCTTATCGGTGTATTTATAGGAAAACTTAATAATTGCAAAAAGAAGAAAGGGAAAAAGAATCAAAAGCGCAGCCGCCCGAAAAAGCAGACCGAATATGAGCAGATAAATAAGAGTGAACACCGTATAGAGGGAAATCAGCCCTATCTTTAAAAGTGACAGCTTGACTCCACCTTCCGGTCTGTATGTGTATTCGTAAAAATTTTTGTAATCGTTCATTTTTATGACCATTCTTTTCTTTTTGATTTAAAAGTTTTGTGTCGGTTTCCGCAAGGGAATTTGCATCGAAGATGCAAAAGGCACAAAACTTACCAGCCTGAAAAATGACCCATTTTTCAGGCTTTAATCCGCACTGTATGTTACTTTGATTTGTTTTCTTACTTCATCCATAATGGACATCACCGCGGAGGATGCCGACAGAGGCATTATATCGCTCTCGGTCTTGCCGGCAGCAATACAACGGCAGCATTCCTCGATTTCTTCCTCGAAGCCGTTTCCTTTGTAGGGAACGCGGTATGTTGTCGTCCCATCTGCTCCATCAAGTGACAACTCAAATTCCGTTGCGCCGTAAAACGTCGGGATACGTATATAGCCCTTGTCGCCGTAAATATATCCGTCCTCGGGTTTGCGGAGTGTAAGTGCCGATGAAATTCGTGCCATAGCGCCGTTCTTATAGGTAAGAAGTATATTTGTACGCTCATCAATGCCCTCCTCCACATAAGCGGAAGCCTTGATAGAAGCCACATCGTCACCAAGGAACATGGATGCAAGATTAATGCCGTAAACGCCTACGTCAAGAAGTGAGCCCCCGGCATTTTGAGGATGGAACATTATCTGACTTCTGTCAGGCTCGTTGTAACAAAAATCGCCGCTGACTTCTTTAATATTTCCGATTACCCCCTCGCCGATAAGCCGCTTTATTTCTGCCATTACAGGGAGAAATCTGGTCCACATTGCTTCCATTATGAAAACGCCCTTTTCTTTTGCAAGTTCACGCACCTCATGAAGCTCCCTCGAATTAACTGCAATCGGCTTCTCACAGAGCACCCCTTTACCGGCGTTAATGAACAGCTTTGAATATTTTGCATGATAACTGTGAGGCACTGCGATATATACGGCATCAATACCGTCAAATGCGGCTAAATCCTCATAGCTTGAAAAGATGCCTTCGATGCCGTATTTGTCCGCAAAAGCCTTTGCCGTTTCGTATTTTCTTGAAGCAACGGCAACAAGCTCTGCTCCGTCAGCGTTCTGTACCGCCGTTGCGAATTTATTGGCTATAAAACCTGTGCCGATGATACCCCATCTTATCTTTTTCATAGTTGTGAATCCTTTCGGTTATATACCAAGTAATCTCTTCGCATTACCGGACATTACAGCCTCTTTTTCACCGTCTGTAAGCAGAGGATCGCCAAGAACGCCGCCGATAAACATAGAAGGTGTGCATACCGGATAGTCCGTACCGAAAAGGAAGCGTTCAACGCCGCATTCGTTGATACCGTATCGGAGCATAGCATTTCGGAAAAGTCCCGTACCTGAAATATCGAGGTAGTAATTATCATATTTTTTCATAAGTTCAAGATGCTTTAAGTATCTGCTTCCCTCGCATGGGTGTGCCGCAACAAATATAACGTTCTTATGCTCTGCCACCATTTTTTCGATCTGAACCGCATCGGTTTTTTCATCGTTGTTTGCGGAGTGGAAGTTGACGATCATACCGTAATTACCGGCAAGGTCAAGAATCTCGGAAAGCCCCTTCGAATCAAGCTGCCATCCTCCGTGCATTGACGGAACAAGCTCTCCCATGAGCTTCACGCCATAACCATGCATACGCTCAATTTCTTCGAGCGATTCTCTTAAATACTCCGGCTGTATATGAAAACCGGGAACATAAAAATCGCCCAAGGTTTCTATAAGTCCGAGCATAATATCATTGCTGTAGCGGACAGCATCAAAGCCTGTTTTGTCAGTATTACCCCTGAAAATTACCGATCCGCATACCTTTGTGATGCCGACAGCCTTTGCGTATTTTACAAATTCTTCCGCAGTATTTTCAAAAAGCTCCGGGTAACGAACTATATTGGTTTCTTTATTTATGTATGGATGTGTATGAAAATCAATTATTTCCATGTTTTTTCTCCCTTAAGTGTTTTATCAGCTTCATTATATCATATATAAACCGCCATTTCAATAGAATTTTGCAAATTAGCGGTATAAAGAATAATATTTTTTAATAATTTGTCTATTTGGCATCTTGCTTTTTTCAGAGAAATAGTGTATCATATATATGTATAGTTATTTTATTCAGGAAGGAATTAAAAAAATGAAAGCTGTAATAACCGTAACTGGAAAGGACGCAATGGGTATCATTGCAAAAGTTTCAAACTGCTGTGCAAAGCACAGCGCAAATATCGTGGATATTTCCCAGAGCGTGCTTCAGGATTATTTCGCAATGATCATGCTTGTTGATATTGATAAGCTTACTATTCACTTCACCGATTTCGTGGACAAGCTCTCCGAAATGGGCAAGGAGGCCGGTCTTGTCATCCAGGCTATGCATGAGGACATTTTCAACTCCATGCATACAATATAATAATTCCAATACAAAACGAAAGGGTATCTAAATGCTCAATACTGCCGATATACTTGAAACAATAAGTATGATCCGAGAGGAAAATCTGGACATACGTACAATAACTATGGGCATATCGCTCCTCGACTGTGCCTCCGATGACGAAAACCGTTTTGCCGAAAAGATATACGATAAAATTACAAAAACAGCCGAAAAGCTTGTTATCACCGGTGAAAATATCGAAAAAGAATACGGTATTCCGATCATCAACAAACGAATTGCCGTAACCCCCATCTCCCTCTGCGGCGGTCAGTTTTCTCCCGAGGGTTACCTTAAAGCGGCACGTGCCCTCGACAAGGCAGCATCCACACTCGGCATCAACTTCATCGGCGGCTTCGGTGCTCTTGTCCACAAGGGCATGACAAAGAAGGACGAAGCTCTTCTCTCGATCATCCCCGAGGCGCTTGCCGAAACAAAATTTGTCTGTTCCTCCGTCAATGTCGCCACTACCAAAGCAGGCATCAATATGGATGCTGTTGCAAAAATGGGCGACATTATAAAAAAAGCCGCATATCTAACCCGCGATGAAAACTCCATCGGCTGTGCTAAATTCGTTGTCTTTGCCAATGTCCCCGAGGATAACCCCTTTATGGCAGGCGCATTCCACGGTGTGGGCGAAGGCGAAGCGGTAGTCAGCGTCGGCGTATCCGGTCCCGGCGTTGTGGCAAGTGCCATAAGGCGCGCCGGCGACTGCGATTTCTCAACTCTCGCCGACATCATCAAGAAGACCGCATTCAAGATTACAAGAGTTGGTCAGCTTGTGGCTTTTGAAGCCGCAAAGCGTCTCGACGTGCCTTTCGGCATTGTGGACCTTTCTCTCGCGCCCACTCCCGCTATCGGCGACTCCGTGGCGCATATTCTCGAAAACATGGGACTTGAGCGCTGCGGTGCGCACGGAACGACTGCCGCTCTCGCACTTCTCAATGACGCAGTCAAGAAAGGCGGCGTAATGGCATCAAGCCACGTTGGCGGACTTTCCGGTGCATTCATCCCCGTATCCGAGGATGCAGGCATGATCGATGCCGTCAAGTGCGGTGCACTCTCCATCGAAAAGCTTGAAGCTATGACTGCTGTATGCTCGGTTGGACTTGACATGATCGTTATTCCCGGGGATACCCCCTCCGAGGTGATAAGCGGAATCATTGCCGACGAGATCTCCATCGGCGTTGCCAACACAAAGACTACCGCGGTAAGAGTTATCCCCGCATATGGCAAAAAGGTGGGCGATATTGTCAACTTCGGCGGACTTCTCGGCTATGCACCTGTAATCAAGCTGAATGAAAATTCCCCTGCGAAATTTATCGCTCGCGGCGGACGTATCCCTGCACCCATTCACAGTCTTAAGAACTAATAAAGAACCAAGGAAGTGGAAAAATGAAGCTCACAGAGATTTTTAACAGCGACAAGCTGAGCCTTTCCTTCGAAGTCTTCCCGCCAAAAACCGACTCGGCATTTGATACAGTAAAGCATGCCACCGAGGAAATCGCAAAAATGAAGCCCTCATTTATGAGCGTTACCTACGGTGCCGGCGGCGGTACAAGCCGCTACACCCTTGACATTGCCCAAAATATCAAGCAGTCCTACGGTGTCCCCACCCTCGCTCACCTCACCTGCGTATCCTCAACCAAAGAAACGGTAAAAGAGCGAATTGCGGACATGAAGGCGCGCGGAATCAGCAATATCATGGCACTTCGCGGTGATCTCACTCCCGAGCTTGAAAAGACTGATCGCACAAAATGGGCGTACACCCATGCGGTTGATCTGATTCACGACATCAAAGAGGCTGATCCGGATTTCTTCTGTATCGGCGGTGCTTGTTACCCCGAAATTCACCCGGAGAGCGCAAACCAGAGAGAGGATATAAAGTACTTAAAGGAAAAGGTCGATGCAGGATGCTCGTTCCTGACCACACAGATGTTTTTTGACAACAATCTTCTTTATAACTTTCTCTATAAAATCCGCGAAGCCGGCATAACCGTGCCGATCATCCCCGGCGTTATGCCGATCACCAACGCAAATCAGGTAGAACGTGCCATAAAGCTGTCCAGCTCGTTTATGCCCTACCGCTTTAAGAGTATTGTCGATAAATTCGGTGGAAATCCCGATGCCATGAAGCAGGCAGGTATCGCCTACGCCACCGACCAGATCATCGACCTCTTCGCAAACGGAGTGAAAAATGTCCATGTTTACTCCATGAACAAGCCCGATGTGGCAAAGAAGATCCTCGAAAATCTTTCGGATATTTTAGGTTAATTTAGCCGACACATTCTTTCAATATGAGGATGTGTCGGCGTTTTCATTATTAAAATACTTTTGTGAAATTTACAATATTTGTATTGATTATTTTTTTGTTTTACTGTATACTTGTAGGGTAATAAAAAACACTTGAGGGACGCTCTATGAAAAAAAGACTGCTGTTTATTAGCTTATTTGCGCTATCAATCTTGATTAATACCCTCCCCTTGCTTATTTTCAAAAATGCACTGGTTTTTACTGCTCAATCTGCTGTTTCCGTTGTAATAATGGTTCTTGTGAGCATCAACGGGATAATATCATATTTTCTTCGCCATAAAGGGAACTTTTTATCCTTTGGTAAACCTCGCGGAAATGCGTTGTCGGATGACAAAGACTATACTTTTACCAAAGAATATAATAAAGAGTTTTCTTGGCAATTTACAGTTTATTGTCTTACAATCCCTTTTTATATACCCTGCATTTTCTTCGTTTCAAAATGGGAACATTTATTATGGACACTTTGTATTCTTATAATTCCCCAGCTCATTTATGTTGCATACGGGATACTTAACACATTTAAAGATGTTAAAGACTATCGGTTAGAGCACCAAAAGCAAGCAAAGGAACTGCAAGAACAAATAAAAAATGAAGAAATGGGCCGTTTCAAATAATCTTATGTTAAATTGAGGGGTAATTTGTGAAAAATTTTGTCATATTGATCTGCTTATTAATAAGTGTTTCTTTGACTGCCTGTAATGGCAGTTTTAATAATCATTCTAACAACGAATCAAGTTCATCGAATGACACAAATATTATAGGTGATTCCAATACTGAAGAGCCTTATTCGGAAAATCCGATTACTGATTTTACATATGAATTTACAGAAAATCAAGAATATGCTCTGATAACGAGGTACATCGGTACATCGAAAAATGTGGTTATTCCATCCGAGATAGATGGTCGTACAGTGACCTCATTAAAAGGATTTGAGGTTGATGGATTAATCGAGGGTGTATTTGCGAACACG
Organism: Candidatus Flemingiibacterium sp.; assembly: GCA_045649205.1. Lineage (GTDB taxonomy): Bacteria > Bacillota > Clostridia > Oscillospirales > CAG-272 > Flemingiibacterium. Next base: position 23,754 of record JAZRPJ010000194.1, on the reverse strand, counting down.
GATATTGAAACTGTAGTAATTCCTGATACCGTCATGGTAATTGGCAATAGGACGTTTAAGAATTGTTCTGCTCTATCTTCTATTACGATACAGCCAAATTCCCAATTACACACAATTGGTGCAGAAGCTTTCGAAAACTGTTCTTTTTTAAAAAACGTTGATCTCGAAAATGCTGAAAATCTAAAAACAATTGGTGCGAAGGCTTTTTATAACTGTACATCTATCGAAAATATAAAACTCCAGAAAAACCTTGAAACGATCGGCGTGGATGCTTTTTCAAATTGTTCTTCGCTGAAATCTGTAAATGTGCCAACAAAATTAAATTTAATGAACAGTGATCGTCCGAGATTTTCTAATGTTCCATCCCTTGAGAAGATAATCTTTGATGAGGGGTGGCAAAACATACAGGGCTATATGTTCTTTGCAACAACATCGACTGTAAACATAACTATACCAAGAAGCGTAACAAGCATCGGCGCGCTGACATTCGCTAACATGGGTACTTTAAATATCCATTTCTTTGGCGATTGTCCTCAACTTTTAGATGCTGATAAATTTGATGGAAATGCAAAGATTTACTATGACACTGACACGGTCGGATGGGATAGTTGTTTGTGGAAAAATTAGTATCCTACAGTTTCAAGAGTATAAAAACGGACTGCCTTCAATTCGGCAGTCCGTTGTCTTATTAACTCTTAATTTCGTCATTGATCCGACTTCCGTCGGCGAGGAGATTATACAGTTTTTCTTCGTTGCCCTCTTTCATTGCCTCTGCATATTTAAGCAGCTCATGGGCAAGATTTTCAACCTCGAAAATCAGATTTTTACGGTTGTCCATAAAAAGCTCCGTCCACATTTTTGCGTTAAGATGGGCGACTCTGGTCAGGTCCTTAAAGCTGCCTGCGGAATAGCCCTTGTGCAGCGGCGCGGTAGGACTTTTTACATACGCATTTGAAAGTACATGAGCAAGCTGTGAGGTATATGCAATAACCTTATCGTGCTTCTCGGGCGTTGTTACCGTCACCGAAGCACAGCCTACAGCTTTAAAAAACTTCACCGCAAAATCAAGAGGCTCAACGTCGATATCGGTAGGCGGTACGAGAATCATGGATGCGTTTTTATAGAGGCTCTCCCTTGATGCCTCAAATCCGGAAAACTGACTTCCTGCCATAGGATGACCGCCAATAAAGGTAAAACCGTACTTCTCTGCCGCCGCAAACCCTTCACGGCAGATTTCGCCCTTGATTCCGCCAAGGTCGAAAATATATGCCCCCTTTGAAATTTTCTCCCCGTGCTTTTCAATAAACTCAAGGGATGCTCTTGGATAAGATGCAAGAATTATTATCTCAAAATCCGAGAGAGTGGGTAAGCTGTCGCTTCCGTCATCGCAGGCACCCACAAGAATTGCCTTGCGAACAGCGTTTATATTGGGGTCGTAGCCATATACATAATAGTCGGTATAGTATTTTACAGCCTTAGCAAGCGAACCGCCCATTAGACCAAGCCCCAAGATTAATACTTTCATAATTTAATTCCTTTCGCCTTGAAGCATTATCTCACTCTCGCCAGTCTTTCTGCTGCCGCCGAGAGGATAGCTTCCTTCTCGCTGTAGGGTATATTTTCGCCGTTTATTAACTGATATTCTTCGTGTCCCTTGCCGGCAAAAAGGATGCAGTCACCGTCACGGGCATTGTCAACAGCGTATTTAACTGCCTCTGTGCGGTCGGTAATTGTGACATACGGGCAAGTAGTTTCTGCCACTGCCTTTTCAATGTCGGCGATTATATCCTCCGGATTTTCGGCATCCGGATTATCGCTGGTTATAATGCAAAAATCCGCCAGCCTTGCGGCTATTTCGCCAAGCTCCCTCCGGCGCATCTGTGTACGTCCGCCTACCGAGCCAAAAAGTACCACAAGCCGTTTAGGCTCGTATTTTCGTATGGTTTCAAGAGCGGAGTTCATGGAAAGTGCGTTATGAGCGTAGTCGATAATTGTTACCGCTCCGGGGAGTGCATCCACTATCTCAAATCTTCCCTTTACAGTCGCTGATAAAAGAGCATCGGCAATAATTTCGTCGGGAATCCGCATACGTTCTGCTACGGAAATTGCGGCAAGGGCATTGTATACATTAAATTCTCCCGGCATATGAAGCTCATATTTATGCTCGCCGAGGAGCGTCCGGCAAATAAATTCGATTCCGAATACGTTACCGTTTTTGGTTATTTTAAGCTCCCTTGCAGAAACATCATGGGCTATATCCTCGCCGGTTCCGAAGGTTGAGTTTATTGACCTCGCAGTCTTTAACATCTCTGTGTAATGAGGGTCGTCGGAATTAAAAATACCGTACCTGCACTGGGTGAACAGCTTCGCCTTGCAGGACATATAGTGCTCAAAGTTCGGATGCTCAACGCCTCCGATGTGGTCATGAGAAAGGTTTGTGAATACACCGATATGGAAGTGTATTCCTGCCACACGCTTCATGTACATCGCCTGAGAAGAAACCTCCATAACAACGCAGGAAACACCACTTTTTACCATCTCGGCAAAGGCTTTGTGAAGCTCGTAGCTTTCGGGGGTAGTATTCTTCGTCGGACGGTATTCACCGCAGAATGTGATTCCCGTTGTACCGATATAGGCGGTGTTTATTCCGCCTTTATTTAAAATGTCAGCTATAAGCGAAGCGGTGGTGGTTTTTCCCTTTGTTCCGGTGATTCCGATCACCATGAGGGAACGTGCCGGATATTCAAAGAGCGCCGCCGAGGCATATGCAAGCCCTCCTCTTGTGTCTTCAACCATAACCTGAATGGCATCTTCGGGTAGGTCGATAGGGCGTTCCACCATGAAGATACGGCATCCGTTTCTGTAAGCGGATGAAGCGAAGTTGTGACCGTCACTGACCGCTCCCACGAGGCATACGAACATGGTTCCTGCTCTCGCCTTTCGGGAATCGTAAATTATATCGGAAACTTCAGTATTATCTGTATTTTTTTCGCCGACCGTGCTGTACTGCAGGTCGGCAAGTATTTTTGATAAAAGCATTTAAAGGCTGACTCCTTTATTTGTCGATAACCTGCTTACCAAAAGCAGTAATGGTTGACAGTGCGAGGCAGTAGAGTGAATCCACATAGAAGTCCTCAAGATTCTCGCTTTTCTTTATAAGGGACAGCTCCGTACAGCCGAGAATCAGTCGCTCACAGCCGAGAGAGCGCATATAGTGTGCCACCTCATAAAAGCTCTCCATGTTAACGGGCTTTGCGCACTTCACCTGGTTGTAGATAATATCCATAATACGCGCTTGTCTTGCTTCATCAGGGACAATACACTGGATATTGTGAACGGCGCAGTACTTCTGATATGTACCGGACTTCACAGTGCCATCAGTGGCAAGGAGTCCGAATTTTTTAACGCCCCTTGCTTTAAGATATTTCACTGATTCTTCAATTATGTTTAAAATCGGAACATTTATTGCCGAAGCCAGGCTTTCGTAGAAATAATGGGCGGTATTGCAGGGGATTGCGATAATATTCGCGCCAAACTCCACCAGTTTTTTTGCATCTGGAATCATCATATCAAGAGGATTATTCTCCGATTCTCCCACAATGTACGCCGTCCTGTCATAGGTAGTGGCATGGCTGGAGATCACCATGTCAATATGATCCTGGTCGCACTCTGCCTTTGTCATGGATGTCAGAAGCTCGTAGAAGTATACCGTTGACATTGGTCCGAGTCCGCCGAGGATTCCGAGAATCTTATTCTTTTCCATAATATTTCTTAAACTTTCCGTAATGATTGTATCCGTGCATGAGCAGGAAAAAAAGCCGTCTTGGATTCATGAACGTATCCTTTTTATACCAGAGCGAGGCGTGTGCCTTGCCCTCTTTTGCCAGCTTTTTCGCTTTTTCCACAGCGGCTTTATCACGGCAGTATTCGTAGACTACCCCCTTCGGGATACTGTGCCACAGCACTTCGTTGTCGCAGTAATAGGTGTCACCGAGGTCGTGATTTAAAACTAAATCCTCAACGATATATCTCGCCACATTGCATCCGGCAGAAGTGACATAATTGTTGCTTCTGCCAAGCCTTAAATTTATCTCAAAGGCACGGAAGCTGCCGTCACGGGCATCGTATTTGATATCGAAATTGGAGTATCCCACATAGCCGATCTCTTCAAGATATTCCTTGAATTTTTCCATAAGCTCACGATCAAGCTCAGTGATGATGGCACAGTGGTTTCCAAGTCCCTTCGGCGTATGCTCCTCAAGAAGAACATGACCGAGGCACATCATTTTAACTTTTTTGTTCTTATCGGAATATGCTGTAAGTACACGCATATTGGTGTCGTCGCCGGGAATCATGTCCTGAAGAATGATCTTTTCGGGATATCCGGAAGCATAGATGCGGCGGATGATTATTTCCGCTTCCCCCTCGCTTGCAGCGGTATAGACCTTCTTCATGCCGTCAAAGGGATACTTCCAGTATACGGCGCTGGCAGAAGGTTTAATGATGATGGGATACTTAAAGCCGAGAGCGTCCTCTGTAAGTACCTCCTCAAGAGCGGTTTCGGGAGTTATGACTACGGTTTTCGGGAAAAGGATTCCGTGCCTTGTGCAGTCCTCGTAGAAGTTTGCCTTGTAAGCAAGCCGTTCGAAAAGCTCCACACCGATATACGGCACAATGTAGCGAGGACGCAGGCGGTCACCGTAATGGATGAGCATATCCGCATAATCATCGGTACATCCGAAGGCGATGAGTGTGGCGCCCTCATGCTTATCTGCGAAGTCAAGGAGAGTTTTTACCATTACATCCGGATCGTCAAGTTCCTCAACCGCGGTGAATTTAATAATTCTCGTATAATTCGACGCACCGATGGCGTATCTTCCGAAAGCATAGGATTTAACGCCGTACTCCTCATGAAATGCGCGGGCAACATTATAGCAGTTTAAATCCGCGCCAAGAAGCACGGGAATAATATTCTGAATGTCCATTTTCACAACCATGACTTTCGCGTAGCGAAAGTTTCCTTTCCGGGGAATTATGGGTGGTTTTGCGAAGCAAAATCTTTGCACGAAGTGCAAAGAAAGCCACAAAATCCAGTCTGAAAATTTATTTTCAGACTTATCTCCAAACCAAAATCATTAAGTAGTAAAAAATCTTCTGTACCAAACGAGGAAAATGTAAACTGTCCATATTTTCCGCCCATTGTTGGCTTTTTCTGACTTATGCTCGTCAAGAAGCTGAATCAGCATATCGGTGTCGAAAAATTCCGCCGCTTCACGGCTCATAAACTCCGATTTAACAAGATTATAGTATTTGTCTTCTTTCAGCCAATGGCGGATCGGCACGGGAAATCCCATCTTCTTGCGGTCTGCCCACTCATCGGGGAGCGTCTTATTCGCCGCCTTACGGAAGATGTATTTTGTATTCTTGCCGTTGATCTTGTATTTGTGCGGAAGAACCTGTGCCATCTCCATAACCTTTTTGTCAAGGAAGGGCACGCGAAGCTCCAGAGAATGAGCCATACTCATTTTGTCAGCCTTAAGAAGAATATCCCCGGGAAGCCAGAGGTTAAGGTCAAGATACTGCTTTTTGTCAAGCTCCGATTTGTCCTTAACACGGGCATAAATGGGCGCGGTAATCTCCCTTACGGAAGGACCGGTACAGTACTCGGGACGAAGCACACGAAGTGCCTCCTTTTCTTCCCAGACAAGTGCCTGACCGATGAAGTAATCCTCCGGATTGCCGCTGGATTTTATAATGAAATCGTGTCCCTTGAAATATGGGAGCTTCTTCGCCACAGCCGCCGCAGCTACACGGATGGGCTTCGGTATCTTCTTGTATTTCTGCATAGTGGGCGTTTCGTCGTACCATTCGTAGCCGGCGTAGATTTCGTCAGCTCCCTCGCCGGAAAGCACTACCGTAACATGTTCACGTGCAAGCTTTGTAAGAAAATATAGGGGCAGGCAGGAAGGGTTTGACTGAGGCTCATCCATGTGATACTGAATATCGGACAGCGCGTCAAAGCACTCCTCTGCGGTTATCATCTTGGTATAATTCTCAATGCCGAGCTTTTCCGAAAGCTCCTTGGCATAATCGGTTTCGTTGAATTTATCGTATGCGAAGCCCACAGAAAAAGTCTTATCGGGCATGAGGCAGGCGGTAATATAGCTTGAATCAACGCCGCCGGACAGGAATGAGCCGACCTTTACATCACTTATGCGGTGAGCTTCGACGGACTCGTGTACAGCACTGTCGATCTCGGCAACGTACTTATCAAAATCGCCGTCTACCTCGGTGAAATCAGCATCCCAATACCTCGAAATTACCATCTCACCGCCGAATGTGAGAGTGAAGCTATGTGCCGGAGGAAGCTTGTAAACACCCTCGAAAAAGGTTTCGTCAAGGGAGGAATACTGGAATGTAAGATATGGGCGAAGTGCCTCTTTATTGAGCCTCTTCACAAACTCCGGATGCTCAAGAAACGCCTTTATCTCCGAGCCGAAAATGTAGTTTCTGCCCTCGGTGCGGTAATAATAAAATGGCTTGATTCCGAAGATATCACGCGCACCGTAGATCTGCATTTTCTCCATATCGAAAATGACAAAGGCGTACATTCCACGAAGGTGGGATGCAAGCTGATCTCCGTATTTTTCGTATCCGTGGACGAGAGTTTCCGTATCTGAATTGGTCTTAAATACGTGACCGTCCGCTATCAGCTCACGGCGAAGCTCCATGAAATTGTATATCTCGCCGTTAAAGACTATAACTATATTTCCGTCCTCGTTATATATGGGCTGTGAGCCGCCTTCAAGGTCGATAATAGACAGACGGCGAAATCCGAGAGCTATCTCATCGGAAATAAATTCGCCCTCGGAGTCGGGACCGCGGTGGATAATGCGTCCCATCATTTTATTCAGTATTTCTTTTTTATTTTCAAGCTTTCCCGTAAAGCCTACAAATCCGCACATAATACCGTTTCCTTATTTTTCGTTAATTGTCACAGTGCCTGAAATTTGCAATACATTATATTATATCATATATTTCATAAGAAATAAAGTGTTTTTTGAAAATTCTTTCCGAAAATCGGAATTTACTCTTCCCCGTAGTTAAAAACAGTGATTTTCGCTTCTTTGTAGCCGTCAATTCCTGACTTCTGCATTGCTCCGAAAATTCTGTGGCGAAGCCCTTTGTTGTTTCGCTCAAGCTCCGTGAGCAGCTTTTTCATATTTTCTCTCTCTGTATTTTTATCCGCAGGGCAGGTGGATTCCACAATAGGAAGGGGGTGTCGGTTGACAAAATACCGTACGTCCTTCTCCTGGGCGTAGATCAGCGGTCTTATCATCGTAATATCCTTGCGTGAAAGGTATGTAACCGGCGAAAACGAACCAAGCCTTCCCTCGAAAAAGAGGTTCAGCATGAAGGTTTCCACCACATCATCGAAGTGATGCCCAAGTGCCAGCTTATTGCAGCCCTGCCTGATACATTCGTCATGGAGCGCACCACGGCGCATTTTTGCACAAAGACTGCATGGATTTTTCTCCTTTCGCACATCAAAAACTATCTGCGAGATCTTGGTGTGTGAAATGACAAAGGGCACATCAAGCTCACGGCAAAAATCCGCTACGGGCGTAAAATCCATTCCCTCAAAGCCCATGTCAACAAGAATTGCCGTCAGCTCGAACTTCTTCGGATAGAATCTGCGAAGCTCGGCAAGGGCGGCGAGGAGTGTAAGGGAGTCCTTTCCTGCCGAAACTCCGACAGCTATTTTATCCCCCTCGGAAATCATTTCGTAATCGTCCACCGCACGGCGGGTAAAACTTAAAATTCTTTTTATTTCTTTCATTTTAACTTTCCGTTATTCTAATTTTTTGGAGGTAATTATGCCATATAAAGTATTCATCGACCAGGGACACAACCCCACAAATCCCAACGCAGGTGCAGAGGGCAACGGACTCCGCGAGCAGGACATCACATACGAAATCGGTCGGATCTTAGCGGAGCTTTTAAACAATAACCCCGACTATGATGCCCGTACTTCACGAAATTCCCCAACCGAGCAGCTTGGCACGTCCATCGCATCAAGCCTCGCAGCAAGAGTCAACGAAGCCAACGAGTGGGGGGCAGATATTTTCTTAAGCCTGCACACCAACGCTTTCACCAATTCCTCGGCATCGGGGGTTGAAGCCTATGCCTACAGTACCGGAAGCGAGGGCTTCCGTCTTGGCGAGGATGTTGCAGAGCAGTTATCTCTGATTACGGGACTGCAGAACAGAGGAACATTTGCCCGCCCCTCTCTATATGTACTCCGCCGAACCGGGATGCCTGCCGCGCTCATTGAAATGGGGTACATAACAAATCCCCGTGATGCGGAACTTATGAGTACACAGCCGGAGCTGTTTGCCCTCGGTATCTATAACGGCATCATGGAATATTTTGGGATGTAATATTTTGTAATCCTTTGGGAATAATGTAAATAAACCACCGAAAGGAAGTAAAAAAGTGGATTTGCAAAATAAAAAATTCAGCGATAGCTATAGTGAAAATACAAAATACTTCGACAGCCTTTTCGGAATCGGCAAAAACTACGATTTTATCGGCAGTGAGCGGATCTTCGGCGATCATACCGCGAAATTTTACTTCATCGACAGCTTTATTGACAGCAATGTGATGGATAGGCTTTTCGTCTACCTTGCCGAGCTTTCTGACATCGGCAAGGCTGAGGATGTGGCAAATTTCGTCGCCGGGCACCTGCCTCACACCGAGGTCAGTGTGGAATATGACCTTGACAAATTCACATACTCCATCATGAGCGGAACCGTGGGTATAGTCATGGATTCGCTTGGGGCTGTGGGCATCATCGTGGATGCCCGTTCCTACCCTACCCGCGGAATCGAACAGTCGGAAAACGACCGTGTTCTGCGGGGCGCTCACGACAGCTTTGTTGAAACGATCAAACGAAACTCCACCTTAATACGCCGCCGTATCCGAACACCTGCCCTAACCTTTGAAAGACTCACAGTTGGTGAAACCTCAAAAACCGATGTTGTTATATCCTACATCGAAGGAAAAGCCGATAAAAAATATGTCGACAGCCTTATAAATAAAATTAAAAGCATTCGTGTTGATGCACTCACTCTCGGTCAGCAGAGCCTTGCGGAATGTCTTATAAAGCAGCGGTGGTATAACCCATTCCCGAAATTCCGGTATACGGAAAGACCTGACACCGCCGCTGCTCATATTCTTGAAGGGAGTGTGGTCATTCTCTGCGATACATCCCCCGAGGCGATGATATTGCCCACCTGTATTTTTGATTTCATGCAGGAAACGGATGACTATTATTTCCCCCCGTTTACCGGCTCTTATCTGCGGCTGATCCGGTATTTTGTCTTTTTCATGACCATGATTTTAACGCCTACATGGTATCTTCTCATATCCCATCCGGCGTGGATTCCGGATTTTCTTAATTTCATACTAATTGACAGCGAATACAATATACCCGTAATCGCCCAACTGTTCATTATAGAATTCGCCCTGGACGGACTGAAGTTAGCATCAATGAACACGCCAAGCTCGCTGAACAGCACCTTCGGTGTTGTGGGAGGTCTTATTCTCGGTGACTTCGCCGTGCAGATAGGCTGGTTTGTGCCGGAAGTAATCGTGTATATGGCATTTGTAGCCATTGCGAATTTCTCGCAGTCAAGCTACGAGCTTGGTTATGCCTTCAAATTCATGCGCATGCTTCTGCTCGCTTTGACGGCACTGGGCGGTCTTATCGGTTATATGGGCGGAATCCTGCTGATTGCAGTTCTTATCGCTACAAACAAAACCGTCAACGGAAAAAGGAACTACCTTTATCCGCTCATCCCCTTCAGTTATCGCGCACTTAAGCGGCTTGTGGTAAGAGAGCGGCTTCGCACCTTTGACGAAAAATAATCAGCGGATTTCTGTGGATGCCTTCATTTGGGTGCTGCAGATCTGGAAGAAGGTCTTTCCGCGGTTGATAAGAAGCTCCTCGCCGTCAGCGGTGTAAAGCTTCATTGGGATGTCAACGCCTGCTTTTTCCCATCTTATGGGGATATATTTACCCATGGTGAAATAGTATCCCTCACCGCTACCGGTGGTTATCACGTTCACATGCTTGTAGGAATCCCCCGTATTAATTGTAGACATATACAGCACGAAAACATTGGTAAAGGCAAGCTGCTTATTTGTGCCTTTGTCTATATGCTTTTCGCCTTTGAACTGATAACGGTAGTATAATCCGTCGTCATCGTTATATTCAAAATAGGGTCTGTGACCTGCGTTGTAGGTCACACGTACATACTCACCCGACTCCCCTTCAGGCACAGTGGTAGTGCCGTAGGTCACAAAGTCAAGAGGACGGTCAAAGTCCGCCTCAATATCCGTAGAGAACCTGCGATATTCAATTCCCTTCACAATTTTGTCGCCGTCAGTTACAAGGCTGTGCACGTATCCCAGATTGGCACGACGCCATTCGTCACGGTAGAACATACCGGGAGCGGTTCTGTTAACGCCGCAGATGTAATCGACTCGGCGGCTTTTAAGCTGCTTATATGCTTCCTCGCTTCCGCCGGCGTGAATGAAGATGGCATCATAGTCTGCGGCGAAGTCTATGTAATATTCTCTCGCTGAACGTACAGAGCCTACCGTCGGAAGACTGTCGTAATCGGAAACTACCATCATAAGGCGTGTAAGCCCCCCCTCAACGATGCATTCGTACATAACGTCTGCATAGGAAATTCCTTCCTGGGGAATCGCCTGCTGTATATTGTTTATCATAATCGCCACAGGGCGTCTAAGCTCATGATCCACCGTGACTCCAAGCCCGGTCAAAGGATTTATGATCTCCGGCTCTATGGGCAGCGGAGGTTCAGTTTCCTCGGTTTCGGTTTCGGTATCGGTGACCGGCGGCTCGGTTGTATCGGGAGTAACGGTTTCCACGTCAAATAAATTATTTTCGGTATCCGACACTTCATCCCCGGATGTTGTATCGACGGAATTTCCCCCGTTATTGCACGATACGGCAGATAAGGCTGACGCAAGTATGAGTATCGAAAGTAAAAGCTTTGTTTTTTTCATTTCGAACATAGCCTCCAAATGTAGTAATTACTTTATATAATTATATTATAATGTATAATATAGGAGTTGTCAATCGAATTTTGTAAAAGACTCGTAATTTGCATATTTTTTTACAATATAGCTCCGTTATGCGATGATAATTTACAATTTATATGTATAATTTTTGTAAAATATGTGATAGAATTATATTGAATTACTTTAAATAACGGAGGTGCACCATGGATTTACTTGAAAAAGACTGCTATTTAATGTACCGCGGAAAACCACTTGTGCGCGAGGGGCAGCAGATATGTTACGGCAGCATGGATGATAAATATATACTCTTTCTCGGAATCATGTCTACCAAAAAGGTAGGCGATAATGAAGTACCCGATCAGGTACTCATTCAGATTCAAAGTACCGAAGCCGACAAAAAGGTTGTAAAGTACGGTATGAAAAACGGTCTTTATGAGGCATTTGAATACGGTCTTATTTGGCTTGATACGGAACTGAAGAAAGCGGAATAAAACAGATTGAGGACACGCTGTACAGTGTGTCCTCGCTTTTTTTGTCACGGAAATATACCGTTGCAGTATTGCCGGAGAGGGTCCCTCTCCCCCGCTGACGCGGGAGCTCTCCCAAAGGGAGAGCCTTACAATGGTTTATCCGGTGTGTCCCCGTTTTTTATTCTTCGTCGATGAGTGTAACCTTTTTCATTACAACATCTTTTATGGGCTTGTCACGCATATCTGTGTCAACATTCGCAATTCTGTCAACCACATCCATGCCCTCGGTTACTGCACCGAAAGCGGCGTATTCGCCGTCAAGGAAGGTCGCGTCCTCATGGCAGATAAAGAACTGGGATGATGCGCTGTCCTTTATCTGGGTGCGCGCCATAGAGATAGTGCCTCTTGTATGGCTCAAATTGTTTGCAACACCGTTACTCTTAAACTCACCCTTGATTTCTTCGGGAGAGCCGCCCATACCGGTTCCGGTAGGGTCGCCGCCCTGAATCATAAAGCCGGCAATTACACGGTGGAATATGAGTCCGTCGTAGAAGCCCTCCTTTACCAGCTTTTCAAAATTTGCAACCGTGATCGGTGCGGAGCTTGGATAAAGACGGATTTTGATGATACCGCCGTCAGCCATTTCGATTTGTACCATTGTTGTATCTCCTTTTTATAATTAATTGTTTTTTGATTTACTGTTTTTCCGCAACAAAGTGCCATACCTGACTCTCACCGTCATACCAGTTCCCGTTAAGGCTGTTTCTGCTAAGGTTGAGTCCCGCATTCATAAGAAGTGCACCGGAATACCTTTTACCCGTAGCAGTATCGACGTATATCTTTTCCGGGTCAAGTCCCCTCATGCGTACATACCGTGTCACGGCAACCTGCGTTTTAATTACAACGTATGTAAAAATAAACTCGCTCTTGTCTGCCGAAACCGACTCCCACGCCGCTGCGCAGTCCAAAGTCCCTCTGCTTTCGGTGGGGTTAATGAGGCGGTAGTAGTCACCGTTTGCAATGATATCGTAGTATTTGTGATACGCCGCGATTTGTTCCTTTATCAGAACCTTTTCCTCTTCCGTGAGCTTTGTGATATCAAGCTCGTATCCGAATGCGCCGGTCATAGCCACGGCACCTCGGGTTTTGAAATCCGTAACACGTCCGGTCTGATGATTGGGAACCGTGGACACGTGTGCGCTGATCGCAGTGAGCGGATAAACCATAGATGTTCCGTACTGAATTTCAAGTCTTTCTATGGAGTCCGTATCATCACTTGTCCAAATCTGGGGGCTGTAATAGAGCATACCGGGGTCAAATCTTCCTCCGCCGCCCGCGCAGTTTTCAATAAGCAAATGTGGAAATTCGGTGAGCAAGCGCTCGAACAGCTCATAAACGCCGAGGACATATCGGTGAAAAGTTTCACGTCGGCGCTCCGGAGGAAGAGCCGCACTGCTGACCTCCGTTAAATTACGGTTGAAGTCCCATTTTACGTATTCAATGTTTGCGCTTGAAAGGACCACCTTCATCTGTTCGAATACGTTGTCGCGCACATCCTTTCGCGACATATCGAGAACGTACTGGTCACGACCGATTGACATATCCCTGCCCTCTACTCTGATGCACCAATCGGGATGTGCTCTGTAGAGATCACTGTCGGGATTTACCATCTCCGGCTCAAACCAAAGTCCGAACTTCATGCCGTAGGAATTAATTTTATCCACAAGAGGCCTAAGTCCGCCACGAAGCTTTGATTCATTTACAACCCAGTCACCAAGACCTGCCGTATCGTCATTTCGTGCGCCGAACCAGCCGTCATCCATGACAAGCATTTCGATTCCAAGCTCCGATGCGTCCTTTGCAATAGCTGCAAGCTTTTCTTCGTCAAAATCAAAGTATGTCGCTTCCCAGTTGTTGATAAGCACCGGGCGTTTCTTAAGCTTCCACTCGCCGCGGCAAAGATTGTTTCTATAAAGCTTGTGATATGTACGGCTCATGCCGCCGACACCGCTGTTTGAATAAACCATAACAACCTCGGGGGCGGTGAACTCCTCTCCCGGCTCAAGAAGCCAGCCGAAGGTTTCGGGGTTAATGCCGACGAGTACTCTTGTTGTACGGAAGAAATCGACCTCTGCTTCAATAGCAAAGTTGCTTGAATATACAAGCGAAAATCCGTATACCTCGCCGCTTTCCTCGGTATATCCGTCCTTTGCCAAGGCTATAAACGGGTTGTTCTGATGTCCCGTAGTACCGCGCTTGGAGTGAAGTCCCTGAAGCCCAAACTGAAGATGGCGCTTAACAAGCGTTCTCTCCTTCGCCCAACGCCCCTGGAGGTGGAGCATTTCATAGTCCATGTCGGGAAGATCCACGCCGCCGGAGTGAATTCTTTCAATGCTGAACGCCGCGTCAGAGGTATTCTTCACACGCACGCTTCTTGTGATGGCATCAAGCTCACTAAATGCGGTATAAACGAGAGTTACTTCCGCACCGGTGACGGAATCCATACATACAAGCTCAAGGGTATCCGCCTCGTCATCGGTATTGGTATAGGTTGCCGGGAGTCCGTTAAGCCCCGGCTTTCCTTTTGAAATCTTATGGGATACGTAGCGGATATCGGTAACGTTGGTGCCATCCTTTCCGCGGATAGAGAGTGCGGAAATACGCATATCTCCCGAACCCTCGCAAGGGTATTCGAGGCGGAATGTATCAAGGGATATTCCGCTTCCCTCGCTCTCCTTTTCAGACGCTGCAAGAGCGCTTGTCGTGGAGAATGGAGCCATCCTGATCAAATAACTTAAATCCACATCTGAAACCCGTCCTCCATAGTAAAGATGCAGTAAGAATCCCGCTTCACTTATCTTGAAGGAATAGGTTGAATTCTTGGTGTCAAGCTTGAATATACGTGACTCCGGATAATAAACGATAGGCATAATTCCCTCCTTTTTTATTTTGGTGTAACTTTATACATGAAATCTTTTTTTCAATTCATTTTGCGTTCTTCGCCGCGAGAAAACCACGGTGGAGGCAAAGCATAGCATGGAAAAGAAGGCGGCGGTCACCACCGGCCATTCCACATACGAATAGCCAAAAAACCACAAAAATACGGCTAAAAGTCCGGTTACCGCGATAACAAGCTGGTATATGACGCAGGCACGGAATTTCATCGGCTTTATTATTATCATAAGCGAGGTAGCAAACGCCGCACCCATGATAAGAAACGGGATCACATAATTGATCGACCATCGATAAAATCCGGTCAGCAGGTCGATGAGGAACACAAGCCCTCCTACAGAAAAGAGCTGGCAGAGGATGATCGATGCCGGATTCGGTGTATAGCGAAGCACGTTTATCGCGCTTATCCATGCGTAAATTATAGCCGCAGCGGTGATGAACGCCCACGGGCTTCCCGTCGGCACAAGGTGATCCACAAGCAGGCTCACGCCGAGAAAAACAACGGCAACGAAGGTGATCAGCTTTAATAAAAGTCCGCGGGTAAACCGACTTTTAATATACGGATAGCCTTCGCTGAAATTATCATCAAGCTTTACGGTATCCATGTCGCAAAGAGGGCATTTTTCGATGTCGTTTTCGATTTTCACTCTGCAGTTATTGCAGTATCTCAACCTTCTCCCCCTCCTTTTTTCTGTTTCTTTTTCGGAGGCTTTTCTTTTTTCGTTTTTTTCTCTCTAACCTTTTTCTCCTTCAGCTTCTTTTCTTTCGGAGGCTTTGGGGGCTTCTCCTTCTTCACTTTTGGAGGCGGTGGGGTTTCATTTGAAGAAATAATCACATCAATTCCCTGCTCTGTTAGGAATGAAACAAAGAATTTCTCAAGTGAATTATCGTCCACCGTGGAGGTGAAGGTCAGGGCAAGTTTGTTTTCATATGTGCAGAGGGACAGCTTCTTAGGATGGGTCGCCGAGCCGCCTATCATGACTTCAAAACGCTCCACCTTGTCAGCTATAGCTTCCGGCAAAGTAATTTTTCCGAGATTTGAAAGAGTCATGGTATATTTCTTTAAGCTCTTTGCATAGGTGTACCGCATGACTATATTTTTTATACAAAGCGGAACAAATTTTATTCCGGGAATACGCTCAATATTCACATGATCTGAAATCTGCTTTTGAAAGTTGCTTTTTACAAGCGATTTTTCGAACTGCGCTTTGGTTTCGGTCAGAACTTCCTCAAATGTCATATCCCTTGTGGGAATAACCGACACCTTCATATGACCGAAGAAATTTCGCAGGGTCATGGAATCAAACATTCCGCGAAGATTCACCGGCATACTTATGGCGATGGGCAGTTTCCTTGAAGTGCGGCGGTAAACCGTGTTGTATATGGAATAGATCAGCAGTGCGCAGATATACTCCGACAAGGTCGCGCCATGCTCCCTTGCCGCAGTACGGAGAGAATCAAAAGGCATTATTGCAGAAAGAACGCCAAGCCTTGTACCGTCGTAGCTGTAGCCGTTTATGCGAAAAGCCTCTCCGCCGGAATCCACAACTGAAAAATCCGACTCTCCCTCGGGCATATTCCGGGCAAAAGAATCCTCGTCAAAATCCTTAGCAACCTCGCTCATCTCACGCCGTATGACCTCCTCCGGTACATCCTCGCCGTGAAGCTTATGAAAATAGCAATAAACGAGAAGTCTTACAAATTCGGATGCGCCCATCCCATCGGAAAGTGCGTGATACAGCTCGAAATTGATCCGCTTGCCGAAATATGTGACTCTGAACAAATATCCTCTTTCCTTGCCTCGGTAAATGGGAGCACACGGATAGGATTTTTCGGGACGCACCTTTGTTTTTTCGCTGTTAACGTCAAAATAGTACCAGAAAAGCCCTCGGTGCAGCCCCAGTGCGAAGGATGGCATGATCGACAGTGCCTGTTCCAGTGCCCATTCAAGAGCTTCCGGTACAACATCATCTTTTAGAACTGCGGTAAACCTGAACACGTTTGGCGAACGGGTACTTGTTATAGCGGGAAAGAGCTTTGCCGCATTATCGAGTCTGTCCCAATAGCTTTCGTCTATGCCTCCGTGAGGTGCACGTTTTCTGCGGTGCGGCATCGCCCTTCCCCCTTTCATTACTGTTTTTTATGTATTATTAAGCCGAAGCATTACTCTCTTGATATTATATAACACTTGCCTTCATTTAGCAAGAAAGAATTTGTTAATTTTAATATTATGCGCAATATATTAAGTGCACCTCACAGAATACGGTCACAGAGGTGCACTTTATCAGACGAAAACCGTCATCCTATTCTTTTTTTGCCGAATCCCCTGCGGCTTTGGAGATAAAGCCCTCTCCCGTAACCTCGGATGCATCGGCGATGATCACAAATGCCGTCGGGTCACATTCCACCGCAATTTCTTTCAGATAAAAAAGCTCGTTTTTCGGCACCACGCACATGATCATCCGCTTCACCTCACCGGTATATCCCCCCACAACATCCATCATGGTGACACCTCTGTCAAGCCTCTCGAAAATCAGCTTTACCGTCTCTTCGGCTTTTCCCGTTATTATGAATGCTTGACTTGCCCGTCTGGAGCCGGATATCATCATATCCATGACTTTTCCCGTGGTCCAGGTACATATGAGAGAATAAAATATTCCGTCAAAGCTTCCCATAAACAGTGCCGCCGCCACGATGATCACAATATCGCAAAGAGCAATAAGCGTGCCGGTTGACATACGGCGGAGCTTTAATTTTAAAAGGCAGGCGGCAAGATCAGTTCCCCCCGTTGTGTAGCCCTTTGAGATCATAAGTCCCATGCCTGCCCCCGCGCTTACACCGCCGAGAATACTGCACATTAACGGATCCGTCACGGTTATTGGAAAAATTTTCAGAGTGTCCACAGCCACGGAGGTCGCCACAACGCCTATTATCGTCCTGCGGAGAAAATGTCCGCCAAAAACGCGAGTATTTGCAATAAGAAGAGGAATATTAAGGATGATTATTGCAAGACCCACGGGGAACTTTGTAAAAAAGTTGATCACCGTGGCAATACCGGTCATGCCGCCCATCACTATATCCGCAGGAAGGACGAACATATTTAAAGACATAGCAAAAAGTACCGAACCTATAATTACAATGCCGCTCTCATAAAATATGTTTTTAATCTTTTTTCGTGTCATACAATAAGCCTCCGAAATTATGTACAATAGGGCTGATACGTTCCCGTATCAGCCCCGTAATTTTATCAGTCTTCGTAAATATCAGCCCCATCCCTTGATACACTCATATACTGGATGGGATCAACGTAATTTCCGTTAATAGTCATCTCCACATGAACATGAGGCGCTTCCGCAATTTCAATAAGCGCACTCTCACCGATAGCACCTATGGTCTGCCCCATCTCCACTCTGTCACCTACACTGAGAGAGCCTGAGGAATCGGGGGCAAGATTTTTATAGGTCGTATAGATATTGTCGCCGTGGTCAATGGTGATGCTGTAACCCATCATGGGATCGTTCCATATCTTTGCCACAATTCCGGAGGAGGAGGCTACCACATCACTGCCGATTTCAGCGGAAATGTCAACACCTGCATGAGCGCGGTAATCGTTCATGGTAAGGGAATATACTGGAATGTCTGTTTCAAAGTCCTTGGAAATACTTCCCACCGCAGGGACGACAAAATAACGGATATCCGTGGATGCGGGCTTCTCATCCTCTGCGGATCCTGTATTTGTTTTTTTACTGTCCGTGGTATCCTCGGGCTTTTTGTCTGTGACCGGTGCTGTTGTCACGGCATCTGTACCGGCAGAGGGTTTGCTGTCAGTGCCACCGGAGGTTTCGTCGCCGGAGGTGGTTTCATCCCCGGTGACATCGCTGCCAATAGGAGGATTTTGACCGGCGCCCCGTCTTGAGGCAACGGTGAAGGCAGATACCAGCACCACTAAAACAAGCATGGACGCCATAAGCAGATAGATTACCGTGTTGATAGATTTAGTTTCTTTCTTTTTCATGTATTTTACCAACCTTTCGAGCCGTTAAATTTTAGGGTAACGGATGTTATCCCTTTAAACATTTTCTCGGTTTGGTAATATTGTTACCTGCCAAAATGGCAGTTATACACAAAAAAGAAATTTATTTTTGTTATGAAAAATGACAGCGGTCACACTAAATCCGCTGTCATTTTATCATGATCATGATATAGCCGACAGTTTTGACAGCTTTACTGGACCGTCTAAATCCCCATGAAGCGTAGCATAAAAACCGTGGGATATAAGAGATATTTTGTATTTACCGTTTTTCATGCGGTCAACGCCTTCCACGTTGTATCTGACACCGCCGCAGGAAATCTGAACATATGTAGATTTATTAAACATACTTTTGCTGAGCCGCAGCTTTTTAATGAGCGAATCCGTCAGAATCATATTGTCTATGTCAATAACTTCAGCGCAAATCTTATTAGGTCTTTTAGTCATCTCCGAGATGGTCAGAACGTTATGCGGAACTTTCGTTTTCATTGGCATACACCTTTCCATAAACTAAAAATACAGCATCTGTAAATGTTATGGGGCTCGCGATCAGACTGTCAATTTTATTATATCTTACACTAATAATTATATCACATTCTGATATTTTTGTCAATACCTGCTGAAAAAATGTTAATTTCCTCTCAAATCTCTTTTTACAGTTTGCTTTGTGCCCCCGATTCAAGCATATTTTGCTGCAGCCGCAAATAGAATATAGCGTAAACAAAAAAAACAAAAACGGAGGAAAATATAATGACGGGTGTTTATTATACCGAGGGACAGCTTTTACACACAGAAAAGAATCGCGAATATACCGACACTCTTGAAGGTCTGCACCGCGCAATGCTTGAAGGTGTAATTCTCGAAGGGGTCGCCGTAAAATGCAGTGACAAGCATACTCTTACGGTGGAGTTCGGTAATTTTATAGGTGAAATGGACAAATCAGAAGTTCAGCTCACCGAGGGTGAGCCGGTTAAGGATATTGCCGTAATAACAAGAGTCGGTAAGCCGGTATGCTTTAAAATAATGAAAATCGACGGGGAAAAATCCGCTCCGAAAATCACCGTTTCACGAAAAGCGGCACAGCTTCAGTGCACAAAAAATTATCTTGCCAAGCTTACTCCCGGTGACATTATACCGGCAAAGGTCACTCATCTTGAGCATTTCGGAGCATTCATTGACATCGGGTGCGGCATTGTTTCGCTTCTTACCATTGACAGCATGTCGGTGTCACGTATTTCACATCCCTCGGATAGGTTGTCCGTCGGTTCTGAAATAAAGGTGGTGGTCAAGAGTATGGAATACGGCGATGACGGACTCCCATCAAGAATTTTTGTAAGCCGCCGAGAGCTTCTCGGCACATGGGAAGAAAATGCCGCACTTTTCAGCGTAGGCCAAACGGTTACCGGAACCGTGCGAAGCATTGAACCTTACGGTATTTTCGTGGAACTCACCCCAAATCTTGCCGGACTTGCGGAATACCGCTCCGATATATCGGTGGGACAAACGGCGGCAGTATACATAAAAAATATCATTCCCGAAAGAATGAAAGTAAAGCTTGTTATAATTGATTCACACCGTTCCGTTGGTACAAAATGCAAAACAGTCCCCTCCCCCACGCCGGAGCTTTCCCATATTTCCGCATGGCGGTATTCACCTGATTGTTGTGAAAGGGTAATCGAGTCTGTTTTTTCATAAAAATGCAGTTTTTTCCAAAAAAAGTTACAAAAAACCTATTGCATTTTGCTCCTAAATAGTGTATAATTATGGTAACATGAAATTAGGAGGCAAGGATATGAACTCGAATTTAATTATCACAATAGCAAGACAGTACGGATGTGCGGGCCGCCATATCGGCGAAGAGTTGGCAAAAAAGCTTGGCATAAAATGTTATGACAACGAGCTTATCTCCCTCGCCGCACAGAAAAGTGGAATGGCTCACGAAGAACTGTCCGAAGCAGACGAAAAAGCAACTAATTCCCTGCTCTACACCCTCGCCATGGGAAGCTCCTTCTGGGGCGGAAATGCAGGTCTGGCATTCGATATGCCTATAAATGACAAGCTGTTTGTAATTCAGTCCAATATTATAAAAGAGCTGGCGGAAGAAGGCGACGCCCTCTTCATCGGCAGATGTGCAGACTATGTCCTCAAGGATCATCCTCACATTTTGAAGCTGTTCATCTACGCTCCAATGGAAGCGAGAATCCAACGTGTATGTGAGCTCCAGGATATGACCCCCGACAAGGCGAAGGATCTTATCATAAAGACCGACAGACGCCGTGCAAATTACTACAATTACTACACCGGACAGAAATGGGGTAGGCTTGAAAACTTCGACATTGCCCTTGACTCGGCGAAGTTGGGTGTGGAAAAGACCGCTGATATGCTCTATCAATTCATAACCTTTTACAAAGATCAGTATATGAAAGATTAACCGAGTACGCCTCCGATGGTCTTCGAGCCGCCGGAGGTGTTTTTGTTCCGTCTTCTGTAAATAAAATATGAATTTGCTGCCATTACTTGACATTTGTTAAGTAGCATGATATACTATACTTAACAAACGTTAACAAGCGTCAGGAGGAACCGAAATGGCACACATAAATTTATCCGACGGCGAATGGCTCATTATGAAAACACTATGGCAAAAATCCCCCGTTCCAATGAAGGAGATCGAAGAAGCATTAGAGGAGGAAACCGGCTGGAGCTACGCCACCGTTTTCATGATGCTCAAGCGTCTGATTTCAAAGGGCGCGGTGGAAATGCACGAGGACGGAAAAGCCAAGCTTTACGCTCCGCTGATCTCCCGAACGGAAATAACCCCTGCGGAAACCGACTCATTTCTGTCCCGTGTATACGACGGCAGTATCGGCATGATGGTTTCCTCTCTGGCAGGCCGAAAAGCCCTCTCGGATGAAGATATTGCCGAGCTTCGCCGCATCCTTGACGAAGCAGAGAAAGGAGAGTGCATAAAATGATCATGCATATTATAACCCTTTCCCTTCTGATAGTGATCATTATGATCCTGCGTGGCATTTTCCGCAAATCGGTGTCCCCTGCGGTGATTTACGCCATGTGGCTGCTTGTTGCGGTGAAGCTCTTTTTACCCGTATCTTTCTTTACGGTGGAGTTACCCTCGCAGATGATATATCCTGTGGTCGATTCTATCGAAACCGAAGCACCTGCCCCTGATGCCTATGTTCCCGACAGTATATTCACCCCGGCAGATACTCTGCCTTCGCCTGCGCTTCCTCTTGATTCAGTACCGTCGGCAGGTGTCTACATTGATACTGCTCCCTCCGTTTTTCCGCCCGTATCCGAGATCACCGAACCGATGGAGAGTGCGTCGACAGCACCCATTATTCCTTCCGAATCGGAGAATATCCCTTCGGAGGCCCCCATCGAAAAACCTGTACGCACGATTAATTGGAACAAAGTTATCACTGCGGCATGGCTTATCGGCTCTGCCTCGGTTGCCGTCTATTTTATCGCATCGTGGATATCCTTTACGGTTAAAGTCCGCCGTGACCGCAAACTTATGGACACAAGCTCCATGGAGAAGCTTCGCGGCACGAAGGTATATGTTTCCAAAAATGTAGGCGGCAGCTGTCTTTTGGGGGTTATACCCTCCATATACCTCACCCCCGAGGTGGCGGAATCGGAGGATGCCGCTCTCGTTATTGACCACGAATACGTCCACCTTATTCACGGCGACTGCCTTTGGACGGCAGTGCGCATAGCGGCACTTATCGTATTTTGGTGGAATCCACTTGTGTGGGCGGCGGCTATCCTCTCAAAGCAAGATGCGGAGCTTGCCTGCGACCATTCTGTAATCTCAAGGCTTGACGATGATGAAACCCTCAAATATGCACGGATCATAGTAGATGCCATTCCACGTAAACATCTCACCGTGGGACTTGGCAGCGGGCAGATAAAGGAGCGTATCCTTATGATTACAAAAAAGAGAAAAACCACAGTCATCGCGGCAGTTTTTGCCGTGATACTCGCCATTCTTTTCACCGGATGCTCGTTTATCGGCATCGGTCAGGACGAAACCCCGGACTTTTACGACGAGGTCATTTACGATGTCGGTCTGTATCTGAATCCAAATGAGCGCGATCACATGATCATCGTCGGCGGCAACACGCCGTGTATCGTCACCGGTGACGTATCCTTCGCCGGTCTCACCGACGGAGATATCGTAAGCTTCAGCGCCTCCGCCTATTTTGAGGAAAGCTATCCTGCACGGGCTGAAATCTATTCGATATCCAAGCTTGCGGACGGCGAGGCTTCTCACATTGACGAGAACATTTTAAATGACCTCGTCGAAAAGGGCTTTATAAACTCATTCACGCTCCCCGACAGTTTCCACGCCGCTTACGAAAAGGCAGAGAGGATATACTCCCTTTTCACCGGCTATGCCGACAGAGATTACATCGCATTTGGCAGCCAAAGAATGAACCGCGAGAATGTATACGAAATGGCAACAATCGGCTTTATCAACACCCTCCACGAACTTCGGGAACGTTGCGCCGAAATATTTTCCGAAGAGATCACGGACTACCTCATGTCAAAATCCGTACAGCCGGAGTACCCGGTCTTTACCGAGCTTGGGGGCAGGCTCTACCGTTTTGGAGGCTATGTTTCCCTGTACTCCGCCGAGTATGATCCGGTATTCATCCCCCTGCTCCTTAATAATGGCATTTACAGCGTAAAAGTCCAGGCATCATGCGACTTTGACGGGACTCCCATCCATGCGGAGGGTATCGTCAAATATACGGTAAACGAGGCAGGCGAAATTCACTTCACGGACTTCACCTTCATGGAGGAAATGCTGGTTGACATCTATCTTGACGGCGCAAATCTGTCAAAGGATATAGAGCCTACCGTCGAGCCGGTCGACCACATCGTCCCCGACCTTGAAAAGGTGAATCTCGAAGAGGACCCCAATGCCGCGTTCTGGAGCTGTATCGCAATTTACGGTGATCCCGGCGGATATTATTACAATGGGCATATCGTCACACCCGAGGATGGCGTGCGCTACTTCGTATTCGGCAGACCCGAAAACAGATGGGCAACGGAAATCGCCGAATATGAAACATTCAAGGTCGTGACTGAAAACGGAAGCATCACTTACTGTGGAAGATTCCAGAACAACATTCTCCTCTTCCCTGCGGCGGATTCCTACGCTTACAA
>JAZRPJ010000193.1:0-21165 GCA_045649205.1 Candidatus Flemingiibacterium sp. | reverse complement strand
CTACGCCGAAGCCTATGAGGTCAGCGAATACGGCGAGCCTCTTACCGATGAATTAAAAGCACAGCTTTTCCCATTCTAAAATTTAATAAAGGAAACGGCACTTCAATCATGAAGTGCCGTTGTTTATATGCCAAAAAGGGGTCATGATCTCATAAGCTTCATAAGATCAAGATATATGCTCTTGTTTGCATCGGGTAGGGCGAATTCCTTTATGCTTTCAGACATTTTCTGCTGTTCAGCTTTGCTTGAAACAAGTCCGGACAGAGATTTGTACATAACTCCGGGAACAAGCTCCTTCTCTTCGAAAAGAATCGCCGCGCCGGCATCCGCAAGAACCTTGGCGTTTTTATACTGATGATTGTCTGCCACATGGGGGGACGGAATCAGAATACAGCATTTCTTAAGTGCGGCAAGCTCGGAAAGAGTCATTGCCCCGGCCCTGCTGACCACCACATCCGCCGCCGCCATAAGTGTCGGCATATCGTAGATGTACTCTTGTATACGCAGATTTTCGCGCTCAAGAAGCCCGTATTCCTTCGCCTTTGCCATGGCTGCCTCGTACTCAATAGCACCGGTTCCGTGGATGTGAAGCAGCTCCGGATGAGCCTTTGAATAGTCACGCATGAAATCAAGCATCTCGTCGTTTACCTTCTCCGCTCCCATGCTTCCGCCGTAGGAGAGAAGAAAGCTTTCGTATTTTCCCGTAATACCGAGAGCTTCCCTTGCCTTGTCATAGTCAAGGGAGGAAAATTCCGCCTTGATGGGATTCCCTACCTTTACCACCTTTTCGCGGTACACCTCGCCGAGAGCATCGGCAGTAGCATCAAAGTTGACATAGATCCGGTCCACATATTTTGCAAGCATCCGCACCGCAACTCCGGGAATGGCGTTGGATTCGTGAATCGCCGTAGGAATACCCATGGATGCCGCCGCCTTTAAAAGGGGCCAACAAACATATCCGCCGGTACCGATTACAAGGTCGGGCTTAAATTCCTTTAATAATTTTTTCGCCTTCATGGGCGAGGTGAAGGCAAGCCACGCGGATTTTATATTGTACGGGGTAAGCTTTCGCTTAAAGCCCTGCACCTCCACATGGTGAAGCTTGTAGCCCTCCTTTGGCACAAGCCTATTCTCGATACCCCTCGAAGTGCCCACAAATTCGATTTCCGCCGTGGGGTGATTTTCTTTTATGTTATTGGCAATGGCAATAGCGGGATTGACATGACCTCCCGTACCGCCGCCGGTCATTAATACTTTCAAAGCCGTAAGTCCTTTCCTTATTTGCTATCGCTCTTGCCTTGAGTACCTGGATACCGATAGGACTATTCCCATCTCCGCCATCAAAACGACCAGTGATGAGCCGCCGTAGGAGAAGAAGGGTAGCGAAATTCCCGTGTTTGGTATAGAGTTTGTTACAACGGCTATGTTGAGAAGACTCTGAAGTGCCACCTTACCTACGATACCCATAACAAGCAGTGATGAATACACATCAGGTGCTCTCATGGCGATGATAATTCCTCGCCATACGAAGATCATAAAAAGAATTACCACGGCAAGCGCACCGATAAATCCAAGTTCCTCGCAGACGATGGTGAAAATGAAGTCGTTCTGAGGCTGTGACACGAATCCGTGCTTTTGGGTACCGTTGCCAAGACCCGTGCCGAAGATACCGCCCGAGCCTATGGCATAAAGTCCTTGGAGAGTCTGATAACCGCCGTCAAGCGGGTCATTTTCGGGATGAAACCAGATATCAATTCGACGTTTTGTGTAGTCGGTGACAAGACTGAAAATTACAAGTCCCACGCCGCCGATGCCGCCGAGAGCAAATAACAGGCGAAGGGGCGCACCGCTGGCGAAAATTATGATAACGCCGATAAGCGCCATGATGATAGTACCCGAAAGATGCTTTTCGATAATTACAAGGAAGCAGGTAACACCCGTGATAAAAAGGGGAGTAACTACCCCGAAGAAGGAGCTTCGTGACAGATTGGAATGATCGCTGATTCGCTCATAGTATCTGTCAAAATACCAGGCGAGGAGCATTACAAGGCCAAGCTTCATAAACTCGGAGGGCTGAATTTCGGTAATTCCTATGTTGATCCAGCGTTTTGCACCGCCGTGGCTTTCACCTATGATCGGAACTGCACAAAGTGCCACAAAGCAGCCGACATAATACCATATGGAAATTTTTTTGTAAAATTCCGGAGGCATGAACTGGGCTACCGCCATGCCGATAAATCCCACGGAAATAAAGATGAACTGACGGAAAATTATGTAGTAGCTGTCATCATACATATTTTTGGAATATGCATAGCTTGCTGAGTAAACCATGACTGTACCGAAAGCGAGGAGCAGCAGAACAATGATCAGAAATACATAGTCTACACTGCCCTTTTCTCTGATAATATCACGCTTTTCTATTACAGCTTTATCTACAGTAAATGTCTTCTTAAGCCATCTTGCGGTTTCTCTTATCTTACTTTCGGTAGGAGCAGCAGGTACATTTTTCACCGGCACCGGTGTTCTTTGGGGCTGACGGTCATTTACGATAGGCGCACGGTGCGGCTGTGTGCCGGATGTCTGTCTGTTTTGCTGCGGGCGGGGAGTGGTACGCTGCCTGCTTCCGCTATCCCGTCTGAAATTTCCGTTGTTATTCTGCAAATCGTTTGTCCTCCTTTCTTTTTCTTCGCTTTAAAACTATATTCCAAAGTAGGCTATAACTCCGAAGATCACGGTCGTTAGCGAGAAAACTCCCACGACCTTAAGCTCGGACCATCCGCATTTTTCAAAGTGATGATGTATGGGTGCCATTTTGAAAACGCGCTTTTTTGTCATCTTGTAAACGCCAACCTGAATGATGACAGATGCCGCTTCCGCTATGTAAATGATTCCGACAATGACGATAATCAGCGGATTTCCGATGGCATACGCCGCGCCCACGGCAAGACCGCCAAGGAAAAGAGAGCCGGTATCGCCCATGAAAACCTTTGCCGGATAGAAATTGTAAACGAGAAATCCGAGGCATGAGCCTATCATGATCGCCGAAATAAATGCGGTGGGCAGTGAGCCGAGAGTAAAGGCGGCAACTGCAAAAAATGCTCCCACAGCCATGGTAACACTGCTGGCAAGACCGTCGATGCCGTCGGTAAGGTTCACACTGTTGACAATTCCCGTAATGAGGAGAATAGATATAACGTAATAGAATATGCCAAGATCAAGAGAAACTCCGGCAAAGGGAATCGCCAATTCGGTGGTGACGTTTCCGGTGAGCTTCAGAGCGGCGAGGAAAAGCCCCGCGCTGATCAATTGGAGTAAATATTTCTGTGTCGGGGTAAGACCCTCGTTCCGGTGGTTTTTGAATTTGGTCATATCGTCAACCACGCCGATAGCACCGTTTGCCAAGGCGAAGAGGATGACCGCAAGTAATTTGGAGATACCCTCGGCTTTTGTAAAAGCCATAATAGCCGCCGCCGCGCCCCCCACGATCAGCGAAGCTATAATAAATCCGATACCGCCCATTGTGGGAGTCCCTTCCTTGCTCTTGTGCCACCGGGGACCGATGTCAAGAATTTTCTGTCCCATCTTCATGCTTTTAAGCTTTGGAATCAGAAATCTTGTAAAAAGAGCGCTGAGGATAAAGGATGCGGCAAGCGCCAAGATAAAATATTCTATCATAGATAAGCTCCTTCTGTCAATTGTTTTTTCCGGCGTCAATAAGCCGCTTCAGCTCCTCGATCACACATTCAAGCTTCACCGCACGACTGGCTTTGAAAAGCAGTACAGCCCCTCCTGCGGAAAGCTCATATACGTTTTTTGCGGTGGATGCAGGATCGTCACCGCTGTTGATGCTGATATTTTCCGGGCTTAAAGCGTGATTTATCGCTCCGAGAGCAATGTTCTCCGCCTCTTTACCGTAGGTTACAAGGTGGGATATATGCTTTGATGCGATAAGTGTACCCACTTCCATATGAAGCTGCTTTGAATAGTCCCCAAGCTCACGCATATCACCGAGGACAGCTACGGTTTTCAAGCCGTTCTTCTCTCCAAGTCCGGCTAAAACCTCAACCGCCGCCTTCATGGATTCGGGACCTGCGTTGTAACAGTCCTCAATGACGGTAACGCCGCCGTACTCGTAAATATTCTGCCGCATACCGGTATTTTTGAAGGACATGAGTCCAAGCTCGATTTCCCGGTCGCTCATACCGAGGAGAACGCCTACCGCGAAGGCATAGGTTGCATCATAAACATTATGTCTGCCGATGGTAGGGATTCTTATATTTGTCACCACACGGTTGATAGCAACAAGGTCAAACTCCGTGCCGTCGTCATATTCACGAATGTTGAGAGCGCGGTAATCTGCCAGGGGATTCTGCAGGGAAACGAAGATTATATTTTTATCTATCTTCCCCTTCTGCGCAAAGAGCATAGGCTCATCGGCGTTGAGGATGACCGTACCGTTCTCGGGAAGCCCTTCGATTATCTCAAGCTTTGCCTTGCAGATATTCTCCCTTGAGCCGAGATTTTCTATGTGTGAATTTCCTATGTTTGTAATGATGGCAATGTCCGGCGTGGCGATTTTCGTCATACGGGATATCTCGCCGGCACCGCTCATGCCAAGCTCCAAAACACAGGTCTGGGTGGTTTTGGGCATATCCAGGATGGAAAGGGGCAGACCGATCTCGTTATTGAAGTTGCCGGAGGTTTTATGGGTGGAATACTTTGCATTTGCCACGGCATAGACAAATTCCTTTGTGGTGGTTTTGCCCACACTTCCGGTAACTGCAATTGTTTTCGGATGGATTCTGTCCTTGTAGGCTTTCGCCACCTTGCCAAAAGCTTCAACGGAGTTTTCTGTAACGAAAATCCTTTCCGCCAAATCCTCGGAAAGTCCTTCCGGTATACGCTCGGCAATAACAGCCGCCGCACCGCGTTTAAGCGCCTGCTCGATATAGTCGTGACCGTCAAAACGCTCACCCTTTATGGCGATAAAAAGTCCACCCGATTCCGCTTCACGGGAGTCGGTGACTATAGATGTTATATCAAAGCATGACTCGGTGCCAAGTCCGAGAATTGCCGCTATTTCTTTCGTATTGAAAACCGCCTCTTTGTACTTAATGCCCATTTTGTACCGGTCCTTTCTTAATGTGTTTTACTCTATTCCGCCCCGAAGCTTATCTACAGCGGACATGACAATATCTCTTTCCGAGAAGGGATGCTTACCGTTCCCGTCGATCTCATAGTCCTCGTGACCCTTTCCGGCAAGGAGGATAATGTCCCCCGGTCGGTGATTGGCTATGACCCACTTTATAGCATTTTCCCGTTTTTCAATCACTTTACATTTCGCGCCATCGGAAATTCCGTGCAGAATATCGTAGATTATAGCGCGCGGATTTTCTTTACGGCAGTTATCTCCGGTGATCACCGTAAGATCAGCAAGGGTCGTGGCAATTCTTCCCATCAGCGGCCGTTTGGTACGGTCCCTGTTGCCGCCGCATCCGAACATAACCACAAGTCTGCCGTCCGTTTTTTTTGCGGTACACAGTGTTTTGATAACACCCTCAAGAGCATCGGGAGTGTGAGCGTAGTCAAGGAATACCGAAAAATCCATATCCTCGCCGATATTGAGCCGCTCCATTCTTCCGGGCACTTGTGGGGATGAAGCAAGTGCCCTTGCAATTATTGGTACCTTTATGGCAAAAAGTCTGGCGCAGCTTGCCGCCGCCAAGGTATTCTCCGCCATAAACCGCCCATACACGGGGCAGCTTATCCTTGTATATTCATTCTTGTCGCCGAATAGGTAAGATATTCCATCAATATTATCGAAGTCCTGCTCTGCGGCGAAATATGTGACCCCATTTCCGGCTTTGGTCATGGAATACCGCACAGAGGGAATGGGGATCTCATTTGCAAGCCTTGCGGCATAGGGGCTGTCAGCGTTTATCAGCGCAACTCCGCAGAGGGAGAAAAGTCTGCGCTTGGCAAGGTAATACTCCTCCATAGTACCGTGGTAGTCAAGATGTTCATGGGTAAGTCCCGTGAAAATCCCTACAGTGAACCGTAAAGGCTCAAGCCTATACTGTGCCATGGCGTGAGAGGATGCCTCCATGAAGACGATCTCTACTCCTTCATCAGCCATTTTTTTAAGCATGGGGTATAGCTTTTCCGGCTCAGGGGTGGTCATGGAATTTACCGAAGATTCTTCGCTGTCGGATAAAACCTCGCATCGCTCGCCGATATGACATTTAACCGTGCCGATAACTCCCGTTACATATCCCGCCTCACTGAAAATACGGCGAAGGAAGTATGTAGTGGAGGTCTTTCCGTTTGTTCCCGTAACTGCCACTAAAATAAGCCTGTCAGAGGGGCGTCCGCAGTACTCGTTCCACATATGGGAAAGGGCAAGTCTGGTGTTTTCCACCATGATGTAGGGAATCTCGGGATGAGCGAGAAGATAATCGCAAAGCCGCTCGCAAACGATAAAGCCTGCGCCATGGGACACGGCGGTGGAGATAAAATCGTGACCGTCAAGCTGTCTGCCTTTTATGGCGATAAATGTGTCGCCTCTCTCGCATTTTAAGCAGTCGGTACGCAGCCTTCCGCACTCTGTATCAAGGCTGTTTAAATTCGTCCCCGTGATTTTTATTTTTCTTGTAAGTTCACTGATTGTTGCCAACTTATTCACCCTCCGAGTAATATCATTATGTTATGATATTTACGCAGAGAACGGTAGGTTTATGACATCAGTCGGTGCCGTCGAGATAACGGAATTCCACGGTTACAATAGTTCCCGGCGGAACAAGTGTCCCGGCTTCCGGAGATTGGGAAACGACCTGCGCTCCGGCACCGATATTATAGTTTGTAGCACCTTGGATCTTTATATTCAGCTTGGAATTTATAATCGTCTTGTTGCAGGCGGCGGCGGTCTGTCCCATTACATCGGGAACCGTGACGGTGTTCAGTATCTCCTCGTCGCCCGTATAGAGATAAACAATACCGCTGTCAAGAGAAAGTCTGCTTCCGCCGACGGGGCTCTGACCGGTGACGGTATTTCCGTTGCCGATAACCTTAAACTTGATCTTTCTGTTTGTGATGTAGAATGTGGCATCCTGCACGGAAAGTCCGGCAAGGTTTGTAACACCCACGTCCTGCTTTGCAAGCTCCTCCTCGGTATACTGTGGATCGTAGCCAAGATAAGGAAGCGCCGCAGAAAGGAAATTCGAAATATACGGTGCGGCAACGATACTTCCGTAAGTACCGCTGGCTTCCGGGTCAGGCTCGTCAACGATAATGATAACCGCAATCTGCGGGTCCTCGGCAGGTGCAAATGCAACGGTTGAACCGATACGGTAGGGACGCTCATAGCTTACCCACTCGTCCTCTGCTGTAACCTCATTGCCTTCCTCGTCGTAGTAAACGTATTTGTCCTGCTTCTGGGAAGTACCGGTCTTCGCGGCGACACTGTAGCCCTTGGTGTAGGCGTTTTTAGCACCGCCGTCGGTAGCAACGCCCTCGGCGAGAATCTTTGTGACGGTTTCGCAAACCTCGGAGGAGAAGATCTGTACCTTCTTCGAATCGTCATAGGTCGCTATCACATTTCCGTCATCGTCAACAAGACTGCTCACCGCATGAGGAGTTACGAGATATCCGCCGTTGGCGATGGTGCATATAGCCGTCAGCTGCTGCAGTGGAGTCGCCTTAAAGGTCTGTCCGAAGGAGTAGACCGCAAGTTCCACGTTGTGCATATTTTTTTCGTCAAGGTAGATGCCCCTTGCCTCACCGGTAAGGTCTACGCCGGTTTTTGTGGTGTAGCCCAATGCTTCGAAATACTTGTAGAAGGTTTCAAGGCCGATCTTTTCAACGGTATTCATCATGAGAGGGTTGCAAGACTGCTGGAGTCCTCTGGCAAAGGTCAGCTGTCCGTGACCGGTCGTACGGTGGCATTTGATAGGCTCGCCATAGCCTTTAACCATGTAATAACCGGGGCAGTAGAAGGGATCATCAACGGACACAACCCCCTCCTCAAGGGCAATAGCGGAGGTTATGATCTTGAAGGTAGAACCCGGCTCGTAAGGTTCGCTGACTATTTTGTTGTTCCACATTTCGTAGATATACTGGGTACGCAAAGCGTTGTATTCTTCGCTTCCCTCTGCAAATCCGCTTGCCGCAAGCTTTGCCTGATGTGTCTCATCAAGGGCATAAGGGTCGTTGCAGTCGTAGCTCGGGACTACCGCCGCCGCCAAAATGCCGCCGGTGTTAACGTCCATGACAATACCGCAGACACGGTTACCTGCGTTTGAGGACTCGCTTGCGGCAATAAGCTGATTTTCAAGCTCGTACTGAAGACGCATATCCATAGTGGATATTGCATTTACACCGTTTTCCGCACCGACATAGCTTTCGTATTTGAAGGGCATATCATTGTAGTGAGCATCCATGGCGATTATGTATCTTCCCGATACGCCCTTTAGATAATTGTTGTAGGTTGCCTCAATTCCGTAAACTCCGTCGCCGTCGGAATTTGTGAAGCCGAGAAGATGGCAGGCAAGGTCGCCGAAGCAATAGTAACGCTTTGTACCTGCCTCTAAATTAAGAAGCCCCGAAAATTTATTTTCGTTTATGAATTCGCGAAGAATATTCGCTGTCTCCGGAGGAACATTTTTCTTTATAGTTTCGTCCAGACGGTTGACTTTCTGGGATTTTTCGATGACAGTATTATAATCCACCCCAAGAACTTCAACCAGCTTGTTTGCAATTTTGGCCGCCGCCTCGCCGCGCTCATAGTCATCGGCCTCATCCTCAAAGCTTCTGATGGCGTTTGGGGAAATAAACACACGGTAAACTGTAGTATTAGTGGCGAGAAGATTCATATTGATGTCGTAGATCTTTCCGCGGTTGGCATTTGTCGTGGTTTCTCTTGTGAGCTGGTCAACAACGATTGCCTGATACTTATCGTGATCGATAATTTGCAGTGCTCCAAGACGCAATATAAGATATGTCCATCCTATGATGATGAACAGACAAAAGGTCAGAATCCGGCGGTGAGATCTGTTTTTCCTATTTGAAAATAGCATTTTTACCTCCGTTGAACTTCGTTATATGGCAAATTACGGAGAGTAAGCCCTATGCTTACTCTCCGAAGTCATTTTGCTTAAATGATACGCTTATAATTACATAATACTTAAAGAAGCCTGAAATAATACCTGTGATTTAAAATCCGAAGAAGTTGCGAATACGTTTGGCAACAGCACCGCCAAAGCTCATGATTCCGTCGAAAATGCCGGTAGTTTCTTCTTTTACCTCTTCAACAATTTCGATCTTATCCTCTTTATGTACGGTAAGGTAATATCTTTCAACCTGGTCCTTTTTGATCATTCCGTATTCTTCCTTGGCAACGGTTTCAACCACACGAAGGTCATCTCTTGTTTCAAGAAGAAGGCGAAGCTCGTTCTCGTCGGACAGAAGTCCGTTATATTCTCTTCTGAGATTCGCGTTCACGGCGGTGATCTCACTTATCTGTACCGATGTAGTGACAGTAGCCATGATGAGAATAGTAAATGTAAGTGCCAGAAGCACGATTGAAAGTGGGAAGGAATATTTCTTGTCAACCGCAATTGTATGTATGGCGACTACGGATTTCTTTCGGATACGCGCCTTTTTCTCCGCTTTTTCTACTGCGACAGCCTTGGCTTTTGCTTCCCTTCTGGCGGCAGTTTTTTCGGCGGTACGGCTCTTTGTACCGGGCTGCGCCGTGCCGGGCTTTGCTGTACCGACCTTCGGAATCGCACCGGTATTCACTCTCGGAATCCCGGCGGTATTTCTCGCCGCAGCGGATGACTGTTTAATATCTCTGGCAGGCTTCGGACGGCTTGCAACCAATGTATCCCAGGAATATTCGGTATAGGACGGATGTGTGGAAATACGTCCGTCAACAGAGGGGGTATTATTCTTTTTCTTTTTGAAGGTAGCCTCTGCTCCGGTCATATTTTCACATCCTTTCTTTAGTTTTCTTTTTTAATTTCCGGGAATTTTTAAATTCCTGTTCCCTCGCAGATACGAAGCTTTGCGCTTCGGGAGCGTGGATTCTCCTCAAGCTCCCTTTTAGAGGGGAGAATAGGTTTGCTTGTAATTACCTTGATTTTCGGTTTGTTTTGGCAGATGCATACAGGGAAATTCGGCGGACAGGTACAGCCGACTGCTGCATCCTTGAAGGTCTGCTTTACAATTCTGTCCTCAAGGGAATGGAAGGTGATCACTGACAGCCTTCCCCCTTTTCCAAGTAGAGAAATAAGCGAGCGAAGTGTGGGCTCGATAATATCAAGCTCGGAATTGACCTCAATACGTATCGCCTGGAATGTACGCTTTGCCGGATGAGGACCGTCCTCACGGGCTTTTGCCGGGATGGCGGATTTTATGATGTCAACAAGCTGATAGGTTGTTTCAATAGGTGAAGCCTCTCTTGCGGCACAGATTTTCGATGCGATTCTCGGGGCGAACCGTTCTTCACTGTATTCGTAAATCAGCTTTTTTAAGTGCTCCTCGCTGTAGGTGTTCACTACCGTGTAGGCGGAAAGCTCACTCTCTGGATTCATACGCATATCAAGGGGAGCATCGTGCATATAGGAAAAGCCACGCTCCGGGGTATCAAGCTGATAGGATGACACTCCAAGGTCGATGACCGCGCCGTCTATTTTTTCAAGTCCAAGTTTGGCGACAATATCACCGGCATTTCGGAAATTGTCATGTACAAAAGTGATTCTGTCGGCATATGGAGCAAGGCGCTTTTTTGAGGCGTTGATCGCCGCTATGTCCTGATCGATGGCGATAAGCCGTCCGCTTGTCAGCTTTGATGCAATAGCTTCGGAATGACCGCCGCCGCCCAGGGTGCAGTCCATATATATGCCCTCGGGATTTATGTTGAGTCCCTCAACCGATTCGTTCAGAAGGACCGAATAGTGCGAAAAAACTGTAGGATTCTCGTTCATTAAAGCCCAAGCTCCTTCATCTGCGACTTGATTTCATCTGCGCTGTCGCCGTTCTTGATGGCATCCCAACGTTCAGCAGCCCACAGCTCCGCATGGTCACCCACGCCGAGGAATGCTACATCATGCTGAAGATCCGCATACTCGCGAAGTCCCTGGGGGAGAGTTATGCGTCCGTGGGAATCGGGTGTCACATCGCAGGCAAAGGTGAAGAGAAAACGCTTTATCGGTCTGGTCTGTGTGTCGGGAAGTGCCGACAGCTTGTCGATCAGCTTTTTCCATTCGTCCATGTGATAGAGGGAAAGGCAGCCGTCCACATTTCGGGCAAGAATGAAGGTTTCTCCAAGGCTTTCGCGGAGCTTCGCCGGCACGAAAACACGTTTTTTTGAGTCGATCGTATGTAAATATTCACCGGTCAGCACCACGCTCACCCCTCTCTCGTACATTATTTGGGAAATTGCACCACTTTAAACCAATTTCCACCACCATTATTATACAACATATAGCTGATAATTTCAATAGTTTTTGTGAGATTTTTTTTGACAATATTCAAATTTTTTTGAAATATTTGCATTTTTTCGGATATTTTATCCTACCCCGTTTACAATATTTTACATAAAATGAATTTTATTATTCATTTTCCTTTTTATACCGTGTAAGCAGCTCCGCAACCCCCCTCGGTACATAAGGCGAAAAATCCTTGCCGTAGCGGACAAGCTCACTTACCATAGTGGAGCTTATGTGAGCATACTTCGAATCGGCAGGAATAACCACAGTGTCAAGCCCGTCACAGATAGAGCGGTTGATAAGGGAAAGTGACAGCTCATAGTCAAAATCCGTCGCCGAGCGTGCGCCGCGAACGATAGTGCCGATTCCACGGCTTTCCGCATAATCCGCCAGCAGACCGGAATAAATATCAACATGAACGTTTTCCATGCCGCCGAAAGCCGCATTTAACATTTCGAGCTTCTCGTCATCGGTGTATCTGTCGGGCTTTGAGGAATTGACAAATGCGACTACCCATACCTCATCAAAGATCTTAGCCGCACGGGAAACAATATCCATATGCCCTAAAGTCGGAGGCGCGAAGCTGCCCGAAATAAGAGCCTTTTTAGAATCTAACATAGCTGTTCTCCTTATAAAGTTTTTTGCGAAGCTTTTTTCAAAAACGCGACCCGTTCTCCTAAACGCCGCCCTTTTACCTCTTCAGCGTCAGAACGGTAATATACACTCTTCCGTATCTGTTCTGCTTTACAATTTCGTACTTGTCCGCAAGCTTTTTATCGCCATTGAACGGATCATCAGTTTCATCCTCGGCGAAGATCCAAGCCCCATCCGCAAGAATATCTGAATCAGCAAGCTTTGAAAGTGAATCCTTTAAAAATCCGCTTCCGTAAGGCGGATCAAGGAATACAAAATCAAACTTAATGTCCTTCGTCACACGAAGATATTCCGCATAATCCGCCGCAACAAGACGGCATCTGCTCCATAAACCGGTCTTCTGTGCGTTCTGCTTGATTACCGCATAAGCATCCATTGAGCGGTCAACAAGATGCGCCTTCTCCGCTCCTCGGCTTAACGCCTCAAGCCCCAACTGACCGCTACCTGCGAAAAGATCCAGAACATAAGAGTCCGGCAGGTCAAACTGTATCATGCTGAATATGGCCTCTTTGACTCTTTCCGCCGTGGGTCTTGTGGATGTCCCCTCTAATGTGGCAAGCTTAATACCCCTTGCCGTGCCTGTGATTATTCTCATTTTTCGTTGCTTCCTTTGCTATAGTATTCGATTATGGCGTCGGCGTTGGCATCGGTGATGCCTGCCACCCGTGTGAGTGCGATTTTGTCCGCCTTCTTGATGGCGGCAATGCTCTTAAACGCCGCAAGGAGATTTCTCGCCTTGATCTTGCCGATTCCCTCGATATTTTCAAGAGTTGAATGCTTCAGTGTCTTTGATTTAGCGTTTTCCATTCTGCCAACGGTGTATCTGTGGACCTCGTCCTGGAGTCTGTAAATAAATGTGAATACCGACTGCTCTTTTGCAATGCTGATTTCATTTTCGTCATCTGTAAGAGCGCGTGTTTTGTGATATTCGTCTTTGACCATGCCGAATACGGGGATCTCGCACCCAAGCTCTGCCATCAGTTCCCGTATCACGCCCACATGCCCCTTGCCGCCGTCAAGGAGAATAAGGTCCGGTGGTGCTCCGAAGGATTCATCGGTAAGATGTGAAAGTCTGCGTGACAGTGCCTCACGCATTGCGCCATAGTCGTCAACTCCGTCGGTGGTCTTTATCTTGAATGTGCGGTAATCGGATTTCTTCAACTTGCCGTTTTCCGAAACGATCATACCGGCGGTGATATTATCGCTGCCGAAATTGGAGATATCGTACGCCTCAATACGCTCCGGAACCACCTCTAATTTTAACATCTGCGCTAATTTTACGAGGGTTTTGTTGTCATTTTCCGCAGAGGCACGGTAGATCGCCGCCTGCTGTCTTGCGTTGTCACGTACCATTTCGCAGAGATGACGCTTGTCCCCGCGCTCGGGAGTGCGAAGATCGGGGGTATACCCCACGCGAAGCCGTATAGATTCCGCCAACGCTTCAATCTCCTCGTCCGGGAGAGTAAAATCAAGAAGTATTTCTTTTGGCACATATTCTCTGATATTATACAGCTCCGATAGGAATGTGCTCATATTTTCTTCATCGATTATTTTTTCTGCCGGGAAGAGAAAATGCTCGCTGTCCGTGATGCTTCCACCCCGGATGTAAAATACCGAGATGCAGGAGCAGACATCGTCGCTGTACATTGCGATCACATCCTCCTCAAGCTCCGGTGATCCGACAACCTTCTGCCGCTGCCAAAGCTTGGACAATGCCTCGATACGGTCACGGTAACGCGCCGCTGCCTCGAACATGAGATTCTCCGAGGCATATTCCATCTTTTCCCTGAGTGCCTGTTCACACTCCTTGAATGAGCCGCGGAGAAAGGCGTTTACTTCCTTGAATACCTCTCTGTACTCCTCGGAGGACACCTTGCCGGTGCAGGGAGCGCTGCAGATGCCGATATGATGATTGAGGCAGGGACGACTTTTGCCGATATCTCGTGGAAAATCCTTGCCGCAGGAGGCGATGCCGAAGGATTTGCATACCGTTCCGAGGATGCTGTAAACGGCGGTAATTCCCGAATAGGGACCGTAGTATTTCGCTCCGTCAGCAAGACGTTTTCTTGTCACGGTGATTTTCGGGTATTCGTCATTCATGGTAATTTTTATATAGGGATAGGACTTGGAATCCTTTAATTTTATATTATACTTTGGAGAATACTGCTTGATGAGGCTGTTCTCAAGGGAGAGCGCTTCGATTTCGGTGTCTGTGAGGATATAGTCGAAGGACGCCACGGACATAACCATGCGGCGAGTCTTTTCGTTGTGGCTTGCCGACTCGTGGAAATACTGTGATACTCTATTTTTAAGGGAACGGGATTTACCCACATATATGACCTTGCCGCCCCCGTCACGCATGATATAGACACCGGGACGCTGGGGAAGGCTGTTGGCCTTTTCAAGCAGTTCCTCGCGGCGGTTTGCCGTTTTCTCTTCTTCCATTAAAACTCCTCATCCATCCTCTTTATGAGAAAAAGACGGGGCACCGTAATCTAACCACTGCGCCCCCGTCATGTCTATTATACTGTAGATGCCGCCTATTATTCACCGAATCCGGTGTCGATAAGCTCGCAAAGACCGTCGAGTGCCGCGCTCTCATCGCTGCCGTCGGCAATAAGGGTGATAGTCATGCCCTTGGTAATGCCAAGGGAAAGAACGCCGAGAAGGCTCTTGGCGTTTACGCGTCTGTCCTCTTTTTCAATCCAGATAGAGCTTTGGAAAGAATTTGCCTTCTGAATGAAGCACGTAGCTGGTCTTGCATGAAGACCGACCGTATTTTTGATTGTAACGTCGCGAGATATCATAGTAATCCTCCATCTCGGCAAGCTGCCGATACCTTTATAAGTTATATTCAAATATATATTTTTAATGCTCCGCGAATATTTCGTTCTGCTGTGTACATTGTTCAGGCACATTGACCTATGCGGAGCATGATATAAATACCTAATTATAGTATATCAAATTTTTAGAATAAAATCAATAGTTTTTTTGCATATAAATTACATCATCGAAGTAGGATTTATCTGCAATTTGCGGTGAAATACCGAAAAAACACCGCAAAAGTGGTATGTTTTACCATTTTGCGGTGTAAAATCCAATTTTGATTATTTCAATACAAATTTGTATTTTTTTACTCCTTTACAGGCTGAATATCGGTCACTGTAACCACAACGGATATGTTTTTACTCTCAAGGGTAAGCTCGGAACCGGGAGCGATATAAGTGGTTCCGTTCACGAGAAATCCTTCAGGGCTGAACAGACCCGAGCTGATAAATTCTCCTCTTATATCCACACGATAGCTCTCCGAATTAGGATCATTAGGGTCAA
Organism: Candidatus Flemingiibacterium sp.; assembly: GCA_045649205.1. Classification (GTDB taxonomy): domain Bacteria; phylum Bacillota; class Clostridia; order Oscillospirales; family CAG-272; genus Flemingiibacterium. The sequence continues at coordinate 5,695 of JAZRPJ010000193.1, read as the reverse complement.
CAGCGGGAGAATAGGAAACCGCCATCTGTCCGTCAGCGGTAGGTAAAAGAATTTCTGCCGGCATGGGTGTGGCTCGCTCAAGAGTACCTATATAGCAGCCCAGATTTTTACTGTAAAAAGTGTCGCCCTTTACAAAATAGTCGTAAGAATCGTTGTTGACGTTTTCAGCTAAAAAGTATATTCGTGCCGATTCTGCAGTGCTGGTTGAGGTGATCTTCTCGACCACTCCGGAACGGATCCCAATGCCTGCCGCAGCTCCGATTATGACAATTACTATGAGAAAATCAAGTACATTGGGGCGAAATCTTCTCTTTGCGGTAGAGTTATTCTTTTTCTCTTTCATTATTTTACCTCACTTTCGCGCAGGCTTATGCAGTATCCCGTGCCATTGTAATTTGGTGTGCGCACATCCACTCTTGAACCCACGGAAACACTGTAGCCTCCGCTTAAAACATACCGCCCGTTTCCGCCGATGACCGCTTCGCAGACTACAGTAGCACGAATATCGGAATACCCGGGATAAGTTCCAACCACAGCTTTCCCTTCGTAAATGCTGTTTCCGTTGGTGAAGACCGCAGGTCCGGAGTTTACATCCACAACCTCGCCGATATAGTATTTTGCCACTGAGTCTATTACCGTATCGCCCTCGGTGATGTTGTCCTTAAACTCGTCCCGCACCTTACGGAACTCGACTACATATTCGATGGTTACGGTATCTTCCTTTACTTCCTCCGGCTTATCTCTGAGAAGGAAAAATGCCGCCACGGCGATAATCGCCGCAATCACAATGATTATCAGCGCGTCTATTATGTTGAATCTGTGTTTTTTTGTCATTTCTTATTCCTCCGTGATTATCAGTATATCTCTTTTGGAGCGGTTGAAGCCATGGTTTTTCTTATTGCCGCCCCAAGTCCCAAAAGCATCCAGAACATGAGAAATACCCGGTAATTATACCAGATATAGTCGGTCATTCCCTGGGCAAGTACTCCAAGGATTCCGCAGAGAACAGCCGCACCGTAGAGCTTCTCACTACGTTTTTCCTTACCGTGAAATTCAAGACTGCTTTGAAGGAAAATAAATAACAGCGCAATGAAAATCACAAGTCCTATAATTCCAAGCTCTGCGGTTATCTGCAGGTAGAGATTATGAGCGTGCTGTGCCGTTTCGCATCCTGAAAGGGAGTATATGGGGTAGACCATGGAAAAAGCACCGTTTCCGATACCGATTCCGCTGACAGAGAAATCCTCCAGCATGTTTAAAACTCCGCGCCATATGCTCACACGGTAAGAGGTCGAGCTGTCGGCAAGATTGCCGATGCTCAAAAATCTTGAGGTTATGCTCTCGGGCAGCACAAAGGGCAAGAAGGGGATGCCAAGCACCGAGAAAAGCAGGACCGAAAGTGTGTTTTTCGAATAGATGAGAAAGAATATCAAAAGTCCTATCAAAAGTCCCAGCCACGCGCCTCTTGACCAGGTGTATATAAGGCATCCGCCGAAAAGTGCAAGGAGAACCGCCGAACCGAACTTTGCCCGCCCCCCCTTATTGGCAAGGAAAAGAGCTACAGTAAGGGGAAGGACCATAATCAAATATTCCGCCAGAACATTAGGGTTTTCGAAGGTTGAAACCACTCGGCTTTTTATATCGGCGAACATATCCGCATCGTGCCAGGTAGTGTCTCCGGCGCCGAAGAAGTTCTGATATAGACCGTAAAGAGAAACAACTGCTCCCGAGCTGACAACGCCTATAACAGCTCGCATAAACCATTCCTTCGAGCGAATCAGATTGACCACAAGGAAATATCCCAGCATGAAGACGGTATAAACGAGAGCCGGCTTAAGACTGCTTCCGGATGCGCTGACGAATCCGCCGCCAAGCATGAGAAGCATGAAAATAAGCACCACGCCGTCAAGAAGATCAAACTTAAGGGAGCGTTTTCCGCACATGACCTTGATAAAACAGCAGAGAGCGGTATAGATAACCGCTGCCACAAGAGCCATGGTAGGAAGGAAAGGAAGAAATGTGAGAATTGCCACCACTCCGATTTCCGGCTTTACAAGCACCGCAAAAGCGGCGATAAGAAGAAATATCCCCACAAGCAGATACAGCGGATTAACAAACGCCGATGCTATACCGAAAAGAAGTCCTGCGATAAATGGGATATTAAAGCGTCCGTCATTTTTTTCGGCAGACTCAACCTGCTCCCTCCTGATCCCAAGGAAGTTAAACAGGATAAGGCTTACCGTCGGGCTTGACACAATTGCGCTTGACAAGGTATGCCGGGATGCTATCATCAGCACCGATGCAATAAGCATAAGAATAAGTGTGATTCCTACCCCCGGGTCAAATTCTCCGCCCGCCTCAAAGTAAAAAACACGGAAAAGATAGGCGATGGCGCTGTAAAGGGCAAAGGAAAACATGAAAATACCGTAGGATTTCATTGTACTTCCTAACATCTTTGAGAGAATACCGCGGATGAATCCGAGAATCATACTGTTTTCGATTCCGTGGGCAATCTTCCGTTTCAGCGGCGTTATAAACCGCCCCGAAAGGTCGATTTTTTTGCGGATACTTGAAAACAGCCCGTTCTCAAGGGAGTTATTTTCACTGCCGTAAGCGGTGAATATCCATCCGAAAAAGCCATCGCCAAGCTTCCTGTAGATCCACGAGGATGCTTTGCCGAGAGCCGACAGAATCATGGATGTACTGAAAATATTCACATACCACCTTGATTTGCCGCTTGCATTTATCTTTTTATTCAAGCCTTTTCCTCCTTTTTATTTTTGTGGAAGATTAATTTTTTAAGGATATAGGTCCATATGAGGTACACTGCCGCCGAGGGAATAAAGATTATAAGTGATTTTACTATATTCTCGGTGAAGGAGGCAGAATCGGGGCGGCTTTGTATCAGCTCCGACATTTCGGCTGCGGTAAAAAAGACCGCCGCACCGCCGGTAAAAATAACTGCAATATGCTTTATAAGCTCAACATTAAATATGCCGCGAAGGCGTTTGACGGCAAAAATCATAAGCATAAGGGAGGTTGCCACCTGACCGAGTCCGGAGGCAATTCCCACGGCGGCGATACCGAAAAGTCCGCCGATCTGTACAAGAAGAAATCCCGAAACGAGGTTTACCGCAATACCGGTTATTACGGCGTACATAACAAGGGATGGCTTGTTTTTGGAATAAAACGCCCTGGTAAGAAGCTCACTGACTGCGAAAAAAGGCATGGCAGGAAGGATGCAAAAAAGCACTTTCGACGTATTAAGGGCATCGAGAGCGGTAAATTCGCCCCTGCGGTAGAGTATGGAAACCCCTTCTTCGGCAAGTATAAGTGCCGCCGCGCAGAACGGAACGACGATGTAAAGAACATTCTTAAACCCGTCACGGAGTGTTGCGTAGAATTCATTCTCGCTGCCCTCCGCGGAGAGCTTGGCGATTTTCGGGAAGGTATAATTACAGATGCTGTAGGTCAGAGTGCCGGCAATGATGATGTAAATATTGTTGGCGTAATCGAAAATTGCCGCCGCGCCGCCCGTACCGCCGAGAGCAGTGATACGGGAGGCAAAGTACTGACCGAGCAGTATCCCCACTGGGGAGAGCCATGACCCCACCATAATAGGCGGTGCCATTTTGAGCGCCCTTACTAAAGCTGGATTTCTGAAATCGAACAGAAACTTATACCGGAATCCCGTCCGCCAAAGTGGAACGACCAGTGTAAGCAGCTGCAGAAGCCATGAAAGCATATAAGCTACGGCGAGACCGTAGATTCCCATACTGCCGAGATGTGGATTTATAAAGGCGAGATACGCCACAACGCCGCCGTTTGAAATAGCACTGATAAGCGCCGGGGCGATGAATGAGCCTTTCGACTGCAAAAGTCCCACAAGCGTATACGCCGAGCCGGTAAATATAACAAGAGGGAACATGATCCTTGTCAGTGTCACCGCCAGGGTATGCATTTCCGGCGACAGTCCCGATGCAATAACACCGATGAAAAAGTCGGCAAATATGATGCCCACAAGCACGAGCACACCACAGATAAGCGCTATGAAATTCAGAAAAACACAGGCGAAACGGTCAGCTTCCCGGTTTTTCCCCGCTTCATTCTCCTTAAAGCTGTTGTAAACCGGGATAAAGCATCCCATAACCGCCGCCGCAAGGAGCATATCAAAGAAAGCAAGAGGTAATTTTGATGCGGCGGTAAAGGCATTGGCTTCGGGTAAGGTACCGTATGCGCCGGCCTGCAGAACGCCTCTGAGCATGCCGAGCAGCTTCGATATAACCGTGGCACCCATCATGATGCCGATGGTTTTAAAGGCTCTGCCCTTCTTTTCGCCGTCCATCAAATTCCCCTTCTTTCGCAGTTTTAATTATTCTTTATCAAGTAAATCGGGACGCAGCTCCTTTGTCTTTTTAAGCGCCTCATCCCTACGCCATTTTTCTATATTTGCATGATGTCCCGAAAGAAGCACCTCGGGTACAAGTCTTCCTCTGAAATCGTAAGGTCGGGTATACTGGGGATATTCAAGCATTCCGGATGCGATACTTTCGTCCTTCCAGCAGCTCTCATCGGGAAGTACCCCCTCAAGCATTCTCGATACGCAGTCAACAAGTACGCAGGCAGGCAGCTCGCCGCCGGTCAGTACGTAATCGCCGATGGAGATTTCCTCGTCCACGATCTCCTCAATGATACGCTCGTCAACTCCCTCGTAGTGCCCGCAGAGGATGATTATATTATCGTATTTTGTAAGCTCCTCGGCTTTCTTTTGGGTCAAAACCTTGCCTCGTGGCGACATATATATAACGTGACGGTTTGCCGGAGCATCATCCTTATCAACAATGGAGCGGTAACACCCGTAAATCGGCACTGCGCTCATGAGCATTCCCATTCCGCCGCCATATGGAGTATCGTCGACGCGGCGGTGCTTATTTTCGGAAAAATCTCTTATGTTGTGGGTGCAAACTTCAACGAATCCACCCTCCTGCGCCCGTCCGATAATGCTTGAATCAAGCACTGTATCAACCACCTCGGGAAAAAGGGTCATTATGTCAAATCTCATTTTTCCCCTCCGGAGATAACCTCGCCGCCCTCATCGAACATACCCGGGATAGGGCAGAGGAAAACACCGTCACCGTCGATGTGACCGATAAATTCATCAACCGCAGGTACAAGCACCTCACTGCCGTCCTCACGCTTGACAACGAAAAGGTCGGAAGCCGGTGATTCGATAAGGTCTGAAAGTATACCCAGCTTTTCCCCGTTTTTTTCATCGTACACGGGAAGTCCGATTATGTCAGCGATGAATACACGGTCATCGTCAATGGGGATATCTTCACGGTCGGCGTATACCACTCTGTTTTTAAGAAGAGATGCCGCATCCATGTCGTCGATACCGTAGAAATACATGAGTCCGCATCCCTTGTGTATGGATGCTTTAGTAACTTCAAGAGGAATATACTCTTCCCTTTTTTTGTAGTAGAGGGTTTTGATAGAGCAGAGGGTTTCCACATCGTCACACCAGGATTCCACCATGAGTCCACCCTTTACACCGTGAGTATTTGTAATTCTTCCGCATTCAAGATATTTTTCTTCAGGCATAATAATCTCCGAGAATTTTCATAGTTAGTTATATTATACCATATATTTTACCTTTTTGCAATTACTTTATGAGAAAAGTTTGTGAAAATGGAAA
>JAZRPJ010000192.1:0-2769 GCA_045649205.1 Candidatus Flemingiibacterium sp. | reverse complement strand
GGTACAATCCGTGAGGAATCAAATTCAAAAGCGGAGTTTTTGTCTTAGTATTACTATCTATCGTCGCATAATCATTTAAATCGTAATTCACCATTTTTTCAAGATATGATAGAGCTTTATCAGGATCTCCGTCTTTTAGATAAATTTCTGCAAGGAGTGCGTATAGATCGCCATGCTCACGATGATGAATGGGCGGCAAAACCTCATTATCTTTAAAAATACACTGTATCAATTCAAGAGAGGTTTCCAAGACACTTGCTGCATCTTTATATTTTTCTTGCAACATATAGCTTTTTGCAAGCTTTACGTTTATATTCAGCATCCCCTCAAGATAGTGCACAAATCCATATTGGCAGCTTTGGGCTTCACGCTTGTAATCCTTTTTCCAATGCGCATAGTAAGCGTACATAACATGATTATTAAAGTCGGCACGATACGGAAATTGTTCTGCATGAAACCACGCTTTCTCAAAATTCCCATACGCCGAGTGCAAAATAACCATTATCATATGAGCGCGTAAAACATCCGAAATATTTTTTGAATACGAGGCAACAAGATCGGCATATCTGACACATTCTTTGTAGATATCCTCTGCGCGTTCAGAATCATAAAGCTCATCGTTTTCGGGATAGGAGAGCGCAATACCCGTTTCCAAACAGTGCATAAGAAGAATTGCATTGTTGGGATATAGCTTCAATCCTTCTTTTATAGCAAGATAATTTTGGAAAAGACTTTCAGAGGTAAGTGGACGCGAAAGAAGAGCTTGAGCGTTATTGACTATTTTCCATACTTCTTCCGTATCATTTGTCCCAAATGTTCCGAACAACACATCTGTACTCACGCCAAACACATGCGCTATTGGTACGACTTGCGAGATGTCGGGCATCCCGGTATTATTTTCCCATTTTGAAACAGCTTGAAAAGTAACGCCAAGCTGTTCGGCAAGCTCTTCTTGTGTAAGATTTCTTTCTTTACGTAATCGGCGTATGATCTGCCCCATTGTTTCTTTCATAATCGAACCTCCTTGTTGAGTATTTGATTTGTGCCTATATTATCGCATACTATTTGCACAAAAAGAAGCGACTTAAAAACGAGTTCGATTCAACTTTGCGTTGAGTTTATTATAACACATAAATGTGTTTAATGCAAGAATGCCTTGAAACAAATTCAGCCTCGGCAAGGAAACTCCCTGCCGAGGCTTTCTTCATTATGCTACATTATCAGCAACAAGAAAACACGGTTATTCCATATCTTGAAAAGAATCTTTCCGACACACAACGCTCCATTGACAATCTGATAGCGGCTATTGAGCAAGGTATCATCACACCGTCCACCAAGCAGCGTCTTGAGACATTGGAGGTTACTAAGCGCGAGCTGGAAGATAAGATATTGATTGAAAATATGAAACGACCGCTTCGAACCGAGGACGAACTTTGGGCATGGTTCCGCTATATGCGAAACTTTGATCTAAATGTGATGTCATCACAGAACAGGAATAAAATCTGTGCTATAATAAAACCACAATAAGAAAAAGGAGGACTTTACAATGTCTGCTATCCATATCAATAACAAAAATTTCAAAAATGAAGTTCTGCATTCCGACAAGCCTGTATTGCTTGACTTCTGGGCACCCTGGTGCGGTCCCTGCCGCATGGTGCTGCCCATGGTGGAAGAAATCGCACAGGAACGAAAAGATATCAAGGTCGGTAAGATCAATGTAGATGAGGAGCCGGAGCTTGCCTCCCGGTTCGGTGTTATGAGTATTCCGACTCTGGTGGTCATAAAAGACGGAAAAATCGTCGATCAAGCGATGGGAGCAAGACCCAAGGACGCAATTCTTGCAATGCTGTGATGACAGATAAAAGATTACGGGGGTATAAAATGGGATTCTTTGATTTTCTGAAACAGCCCGACATCAATCAGGGGGTCAAGCAATATAAGACTACATCCGGGGCCATTCTGCTGGATGTCCGTACTCCGCAGGAATATGCTGAAGGACATATCCCCGGCGGACAGAATCTTCCTCTGCATAATATTGACAAAGCGGCGTATATCATATATAATAGAGATACCCCTCTGTTTGTCCACTGTCTTTCCGGCGGAAGAAGCTGTCAGGCGGCAGCGGTGCTGAAACAGATGGGATACACAAACGTAACCAACATCGGCGGCATTGCCGATTACCATGGAAAGGTGGAACGATAGGATGAAAGTTGTAATCGTTGGGGGGGGCGCGGTCGGTGCATCGGCAGCGGCAAGAATCCGCAGGCTCGATGAAAATGCAGAGATCGTGGTGTTTGAGCGCTCAGGATATATTTCCTACGCCAACTGCGGGTTGCCGTACTATATCGGGGATGCAATCACCGACGCCGAGGAGCTGACACTTCAGACACCCGAGAGCTTTTATTCTCGCTTTCGTGCGGATATGCGAGTGCTCCACGAGGTTACGGCAATTCATCCCGACAAAAAGACGGTATCGGTCAAGAATTTAAAAACGGGCGAAGAATTTGAAGAAATCTATGATAAGCTCATCCTTTCTCCCGGGGCAAAGTCGACACTGCCCCGTTTACATGGTACAGATCTCGGCAAAGTGTTTACGCTTCGCACCGTAGAAGATACGCTTCGGATAAAGAATTATATAAATGAAAATCACCCCAAATCAGCGGTATTGGCAGGCGGCGGTTTTATCGGTCTTGAGCTTGCGGAAAATCTGCGTGAGCTGGGAATAAACGTTACCGTCGTAGAACACGCAAAGCAGCTGATGAGTCCCTT
>JAZRPJ010000191.1:0-6758 GCA_045649205.1 Candidatus Flemingiibacterium sp. | reverse complement strand
TAAGTCTTTTCGCCCCCATCGCCGAGGAAGAATTTTCGCGGATACTCAAAGAGGGCGGCAGATTAATTGTAATTGGTGCAGGTAAGCGTCACCTGTATGAATTCAAAGAAGCAATGTATGCGGATGTATACGAAAACGAGGGTAGACGGGATTTACCCGTAGGTTTTGCGGAAGTTGAAAAGCGTAATTTAAGCTACACATTCAAATGCGATGGCAAAGATCTGCGAAAGCTTCTCATGATGACCCCATATGCCTTCAAGACGTCCGTCACCGACGCGGCAAAGCTTGACAGTCTTGATTCTCTTGAAATCACGGCAGATTTTGATATATTTATTTACGAAAAAAATTGAACCCCCATATGGGATAGGAGATCAGAATGAAAATTTCTCTTTGCATACCAATGTACAACGAAAGCAGTATCATAAACGACACACTTAAAACCGTTTCGGAGTACATGAAAAACAATTTTGACGATTATGAGGTGCTTTTCTGTGACGATGGCAGTGTTGACGACTGCAGAAAATCGGTGGAAAATTTTCCCGACCCCTGCATAAAGGCTGTGGGCTACGAGAAAAACAGAGGCAAGGGCTGTGCCATTCGTCACGGTGTTATGAACGCTGTCGGGGATGTAATTATATTCACCGACTGCGACCTCGCATACGGTCTTGACGTCATAAAGACAGCGGCGGATATCTTCGTGAATGAGCCGGATACGGACATGATCATCGGTTCACGAAATCTCTCCGGTGACGGTTATGAGGGATACACTCCCCTTCGCAAGTTAGCGTCAAAAATTTACATTAAATGTCTGTCGGTCATTGGAGGATTCAAGCTTTCGGATTCCCAGTGTGGGTTCAAGGGCTTCAGAGGTGAGCTTGCGAAAAAAATCTTCTCGGAATGTGAGGTTGACGGCTTTGCTTTTGACTTTGAGGTAATCATCAAAGCCGGGAATTTCAAGGCAAAAATCCGCGAAATGCCTGTAAAAATCATCAATCACAGAGAGAGTAAGATCCACGTCTTCAGCGACAGCATTAAAATGCTCGGGGATGTTCGAAAAATCAAAAAAAGAAACAAACAGCAGTGCAAGGGAAAATAATTTTTCACTATTTACAATTATTTCATAAAATACACCTTGAAAATTTTTACGCGTATGATATAATTAAGTATAAGGGATACTGATATTTGAGAATAACTTAACGGCTATTCCTTGTATTACTTCAGTTTACGAAAGGAATTATCACCATGAGAAATAACAGAAAAGAAAATGGACTCAGCACATTGCAGCTTGTCCTCATAATTACCGCATCAATCGTTGCCGCCGTAGGTATCGTTTTCGCGGTAATGGCTATCATTAAGAAGAGAAACGAAAAGCGCGCTCTCAAGAATTGCCACTGCGATGAAATCGACGAGTGGGAGTTCGACGATGACCTCCTCAGCGACCTCCGCTTCGATGACGAAGACGAGGATTGCGGCTGCTGCCACTGCCATGACGAAGATGAGCCTGAAGTATCCGACGAGCTTTCTGCGGCAGTTGATGAAGCTATTGAAGCTATTTCCGCTATTAATGATGACAAAGATGCTGAATAAGTTTTGATTGTGTAAGATATGTGGGGGGAAACTTTCTTGAAAGAAAGTTTCCCCCCAAGTTCCGCATAGCGGAACTTGTACCCCTCTTCAAAGAACTTTAATCAGGGGACAATCTTCCGGACATCGCGAACAGCGGCTGTGAGGCAGCAAACTTCGCGCCTCCGCCTGCCACGGGGATGTTAAGCCTTGCACGGAGCTTATGCACAAATTCATTTTCGCCGCCGGCATTGCCGAGCAGTACAACTGCGGCTTTAAAATTCCCCTCCGGGATCTTTTCAAGACATTCGGCATAGCTGCCGCAGATCATGACCCCCTCTAAATCTTCGGGGAAGCTTATAAAGCTGTCCGCTCGCTCATCCTCGCCTCCGACAAAACCGAAGGTGGCACCGCCAAATCCCTCACTCACGCCATGAGTCGGAGTATAAAAAATCATCTTCATGTATTCTCACCTATTTATCATATTTTGCAACAGAATCTCTGACCACAAGGCTCATTGGGAGAAGTATATTGCTTGGTTCCTGCCCTTTTATCTTCTTGTATAAGAGATCCATAGCGTAGATTCCCATGTCTTCTTTGTTTATGCCCATAGTAGTAAGCTTTGGCTCAATGTATTTTGACAGGAAGATATCGTCAATACCCATTATGGAAATATCCTTCGGTACGGACATATTGCAGTCCTTTGCCGAACGAATAGCACCCACAGCGAAAATATCGGTGGCGCAAAGTATCGCTGAGGGGGGATTTTTCGATGTGATAAGTTTCTTTGCCACGCTGTAAGCATCTTCTTCGCCCCTCGCGGTAAGGTCCCCCTGATTCTTTCGTACAGTAAGGCCGTGGTCACTCATTGCTTTCTTGAAGCCGTTATAGGTCTGCTTAAAAAATTCGCTTACTGTCTTGTTGCCTATCATGGCAATATCTGTGTGTCCCGTGTCGATGAGGTAGCTTACGGCATCGTATGCGGCGGCGTAGTAGTCGGGATTCACCGAGGTTATGTTGTTCACATTTGTGTGGGAGTCAACCACCACAAAGGGAATTTCCGTTTCAAGGGTTCTCTCCAGTAACTTCCCGTCAATATCCTGTAAAAAGATGATCCCGTCCGCATCTCCGGAATAAACGATGTCCGGAAGATCCGGATTTTCCGGTGCGGTTTTACTCATGATGAGATTATACTCGTATTTTGCGCTCTGATTGAGTATTCCTCTCGCCACGTCGAAATAGAAGAGATCCTCAAAGGGCGAGGAAGCGGCATTTATTACAAGACAAATGCTGTAGCTCTTGTTCTTGAGCAGTTTTTTTGAATTGAGGTTTGGTTTGAAATGAGTTTCATCGATGATGTCCTTCACCTTTTTTCGCACACTGTCGCTTACGCCCGGCTTATTATTGAGAACAAATGACACCGTTGTTATGGATACATCTGCCATTCTGGCAATATCTTTTATCGTTATTTTAGCCATGGTTGATTACTTTTCTCCGTTCGCAATATTTCTCACCTTATATTATACAACATAATTGTAAAATTTTCAAGAATTTTTTCAATTTTCTTCAAGAAACCTCTTGACATACTAAAACGTTTTGGTATAATTAAGTTATGGTTGCACCGATTTAGCTTGCAGCCGTGATAAATTTCATGCTTTAGGAGGACTCAAAATGCCTGTTTATGAATCCATAAAAAATGCCGATAATAAGATCGTTATTTCGGCAAAAAACAAAGAGTCGGTGACCTTCGGTTGGGATAAGGTTGTCGAAAAGCTTGCTTCCCTTGCAAGCACCGCCGGCAAGACCGTTGCCATTGACGGTTGGTACGGCATCGACTTTGCAAAGATCGCAAAGTCTCTCGCTGCAAAGATCGAAGCTGCCGGAGTGAAGGTGGAGCTTATTTCCGCTTCCGGTCTTTACAAGTCAAGAGAGGACATCATCGCTTACAATCAGCCCTACGTTACCGACGACCCCGGCTTCGGCCGCGTTAACAAGGTCGGCGTTATCGAGGACATTATGTGCGATGCCGCTGTTGCTGACATCAAGGCAAAGCTCGCCGCAAAGGATAAGGTCGTTATCATCTACGGTGAGGGCGCATCCATCAAGGCTTTTGCCGATGTGATCGACGTAAAGTGCTACGTTGACAATACCCACCAGAAGGTACAGTGGGATATGTGGACCGGAAAGCTTGTTTCCTTCGGTCAGGCCGAGCCTACCAAGGACTACAACTGGAAGGAATACCACTATTCCGACTACTATATGCTCAAGCGCCAGAAGGACTATATGTACGAGGCTATGGACTTCTATGTTGAAAACTACTTCGAAGACGACCTCGTGCTTGTTCCGAGAGCGGCGTACGACGAGATCATGTCCACCCTCGTTAAGTATCCGATCCACGAGGTTAAGATCTTCTCTCCCGGTCCTTGGGGTGCATACAGATACCACGATATGGACTACGGCGTAGAAGGCCTTGCAAACAACGCTTGGAACAAAATTGCTGGTCCTGAGCTTCGTATCCTCATCGACTTCGGCGGCGAAAGAAGCATCTCCATGCCTATGCTCAACGCTATGCAGTACGGCAAGGAGCTTGTAGGTGAGCTTATCGACAAGCAGTATCCCGGACTCTTCCCCCTCGATATCTGGCTTGACGACGGCTGGCATCCCACTCCTCAGCTCGCTGAGAGAATCTCCATGCCTATGCATATCCATCCTTCCTCCAAGTACGTTGAAGACCACTTCGACGAGCCTCTCGGAAGATACGAAACCTACTACATTGCAGAAGCATACGAGGGTGCTAACACCTGGATAGGCTTCCACGTCCATGCCGACATAGAAGAATGGGAAAGACTCTGCGAAGAATCCAACAACATCAAGCCTATCGAAAACTGGAAGGACTTCATCGCTAACTGGCCCTCCAAGGAAGGCGACCTTTACCTCATTCCCCCCGGAACCATGCACGGTCACGGCGGTAACCAGATGGTACTCGAAATGGATACCAACCCCTCTATCAACGGTACCGAATACTCCTTCTTTGAATACGACTTTGCAAGACCCTCTTGGGATGACGATGCAAAGACCATGACCGGCAAGCCCCTCAAGATGCATCTTGAGCACGGCAGAAACATGGAAAAGACCAGACGTGCATCCTGGGTAAAGGATAACCTCCTTTCCACACCCAAGGTTATCAAGTGGACGAAGGACTATTTTATCGATCAGTACAAGTCCACACCTGTAATGCCTTACCATGTGGAGAGAATCCACTTTGAAAAGCGCGGCGTCCTTGATACCGAGGGCAAGTTCATGCATATGCTGACTCCCACCGTTGCAACCAAGGTTACCGTTCGTTCTATCAGTAATCCCGAGCTTAAGGCGGAATGCGACAAGTTCTCTTCTCTCGTAATCCCTGCATGCTTCGGCGAGTATGAGATCATCAACGAGTGCGGCGGACGCGTTACCTGCGTAATTCAGCACTGGAAAAAGGGCTGATAAGCTGACACATACATAAAATCCGATCAAGCCATAGTGAATATTTTTGCTATGGCTTGATTTGGCAGAAAAAAGGACACCGGCGCTTCCCCTCTCACCCGCTTCGTGGGAGCTCTCCCACTGGGAGAGCCTGATACGGACTCACTCCGTATTTGCCTCCCACTCCGGGTGAGGTGGCACGGCGTAAGCCGTGACGGAGAGGGCAAGCACGCCCGACATCACACACCAAAGAAAGGAACTTACAGCATGAATATTTTAGCAATAGGCGCACATCCCGATGACATCGAAAACAGCTGCGGCGGTACTCTCGCCAAGTACGCAAAAAGTGGTCACAAGGTTTTCACCGCCACCGCCACAAACGGCAATATCGGCTCCGCCACCCTCCCCATGGATGAAATTGCGGCTATCCGTAAGGAAGAAGCAAGACGTGCGGCGGCTCATATCGGCGCGGAGTACATCTGCCTCGATTACGATGACGAAATGTTCTTTGAAGACAAGACCGCAAGACTTGCATTCATCGACCTCGTCCGTTACTGCAAGGCTGACATCATTCTTACTCATTCTCCTCACGACTACAACCCCGACCATGAGCTGACAAGCAAGATCATCAACGACATCGCCGTTATGATCCCGATCGCAAAGCTCGAAACAAAGAACAAGCCCTACGATAAAATTCCGATTATTGCATACTTCGAGCCTGCCAACGGTCTGGGCTTTGTTCCTACCGAATACGTTGACATCTCCGATGTTATCGACATAAAGAGAGCTATGTGCTACGAGCATCAGAGCCAGATCGCATGGATGAAGGACAACTACAAAGATACCCTCGGCGACAAGGACAAGGACTTCCTTGAAGATGTTATGACTATGGCAAAATTCAGAGGAATGCAGTGCGGCGTTGACTATGCCGAGGGATTCGTTATGGCAAACGATGCTTTCCGTGTGGTTCCAAAAAGAATTCTTCCCTAAACCTGCATGAAGAATTATATTGAATCAAAAGAAAATTACGGCGATGTATTGTTTCTCGAAAGCGGAAATATAAAGGTAGGCGTGCCGCTTGGCTTCGGTATACGCATTTCTCATCTTTATTACAAGGACAGTGAGAATCTCTTTTTCGAGCAGCCTCTCACTATGACCGCACTGACAACTCCCGATGGATGGCGAGTCCGCGGCGGTCACCGTCTTTGGGTCGCTCCCGAGGGGGATCACTGTTACCATCCCGACAACGAGCCTATCGTCTACGAGCTTAGCGAAAACGGTGTGATCCTCTATCAAAAAAATGACCCACGCCTGAATCTTGAAAAGACTGTGGAGATAGTCTTCCGCTCGGAGGACAGCCTTGAGGTCATACATAAGATAAAGAACACCGCCGGCACGGCAAAACGGTGTGCGCTTTGGGGCATTACCTCTGTAGCCCCGGGCGGTGTGGAGTATATCCCGCTCACCGTCATGGAAGCTTCATCCGCTCCCGTGAACAAAATCACCACCTGGTTCTATACCAACCTTGGCGACGAGCGCGCAAAATACACAAGAGAGGCTATAACCCTCTCCCACAAGCCCACTGGCAGGCTGTATAAAATCGGCGTGGGACATCCTTCCGGCGCCATCCGCTACGAAAATCACGGCGTCATCTTCGAGAAAGAATACAAGATCGCCCCCGACGGCGAATACACCGACGGTGAGGTTTCCTACGAAACCTATATGTGCGA
>JAZRPJ010000190.1:0-3385 GCA_045649205.1 Candidatus Flemingiibacterium sp. | reverse complement strand
GTGATGATCCATGCACAGCGTGTAAGTGTACCAAGCTCGCCGCTCTGCACAAGCTCACGCATCTTTATGTACATGGGGTTTGTACGCTGATTGAATACTACGCCGTAAGGAACGCCCGTTTCCTTTGCAACAGCAATAATTTCTTCAACCTGCTTTGTGTAAACACCGGCAGGCTTTTCGGAAAGAACAGCGATGCCTGCACGAAGAGCATCAATACCGATGGTAGGATGGAAATAGTGAGGAGTTGCAATAACAACCGCGTCAACAAGACCGGATGCAAGAAGATCCTTATAGTTGTCGAAGACAGCCACATTGGGATACTTCTCCTTTGCAACCTCAAGCTTCTTGGGATTGATGTCGCAAATAGCGGCAAGCACACCGTTTGTAATGTCGCCATCGTTAAGGTGTACAGCGTGGCCACTACCCATGTTACCGAAACCGATTATACCGAATCTGACTTTTTCCATAATAAAATTTCCTTTCTTCGCTCTCTGCTATTCGCAGAATAATCTGCCTACATTATACACCATCAAAAAATAAATTTCAATATGTTTTTCAACATTTTTCAAATGAAAAGTATAGTTTTTCACCCAAAAAGAAAACTACATTTGAACACCTTCTTAATTTCTCCAGAAATGTATTGACACCCTTCTCAAAACATGGTATAATTATATCTATCTCCACTGTTTTTCATAAATGGTGATTTCTAATTGAAAGGACGGTTTTTCATGCTTTCAGCACTGCGAAATTTTGCGCTTACTTTTTTAGTTTCCGCATTGGTGTTCGGAGTTTTGGCATATGTAATAGTCGGATTTGTTTTAAATACCGTGCTGGACGATCCTGCGGTACCGGATTTTTCCGGTGACCCCACTGTCACCGACGATGACAATGTATTTAATCCATCAAATCCCGGTGAGACCTCCGAAAACCCGGATGACCCGTCCATAACAGATGACATTGTCGGAGAGACCTTCAATATCCTCCTTGTAGGCAGTGACTTTCAGCCCGAAATTTTTGATGATTACGATTACGAGGAACGCTGGGAAGGTCCTGGCTTCCCCGACAAACGAAACCGCCCTTGGGGTGCGGACATGATAATTCTTCTCCGTATCGACAAATCTACAAGACAGTTCGTTCTTTGCCCCATTCCGAGAAATACGCGTGTGCTCGTAGACGGGCAGAATATGCATCTCGGTGATGTTATCAGTGAGAAGAACGTAGAGTTTCTGTGCGGAAAGGTTTCGGAGCTTACCGGACTGCCCACAGACTACTATGTGCATATACCGGTTGGAACAATTGCATCCTGCATCGATATTCTCGGTACGATCACATTTAATATTCCCCAGGATATGCAGTATGAAGACAAAGAGCAGGGACTTATAATCGACCTTAAAAAGGGTACCCACAGAATGACCGGTGAAAAAGCTGCACAACTCCTGCGTTATACCGGATATGCCAACGGAAACGTGGGAAGAACCAATATGACCATTGACTTTTTGAGAGCTATGCTTAATGAGTATCTCTCAGAAAAGTACATCGGTGAAGCGCTGAATCTCTATACAAAGCTGTGCGATGTCGTTGATACTAACTTCACCGCTGAAGCTCTCACAAACAATCTGGACCTCATTTTCGCTTACCACGATTTTGAAACTACCACGCTGACCTACCCCGGATCTACCAAAATAATCGGCGGTGTTACATATTTTGAGCCTTCGCTGTCAACTGCGTCCGCTCTCTTTGCGAAATACGGAAATAGTTAAATAAGTCAAAATTTTTGATGCCCGGCAGCCCGTCGGGCGGAAAGGACATATAATGAAAAACACAGAAAAAACCATGGACAAAATCGTAGCCCTCTGTAAGACACGCGGCTTCGTCTTCCCCGGAAGCGAAATCTATGGCGGTCTTGCCAACTCCTGGGACTACGGCCCTCTCGGCGTTGAAATGAAAAACAACGTCAAGCGCGCATGGTGGAAGAAATTCGTTCAGGAAAACCCTTACAACGTAGGTCTTGATTCCGCCATCCTCATGAACCGTGAGGTTTGGGTGGCATCCGGTCACGTTGCGACCTTCAACGACCCGCTCATCGACTGCAAAGCCTGCAAGATGCGTCATCGTGCCGACAAGCTTGTTGAGGACTACATCCGTGAAAATAACATCGAGGGCGTAAACGTTGAGGCAATGGACGGCGAGGCTCTTCTCGCTTATATCCGTGAAAACAACATTCCCTGCCCCGGCTGCGGCAAGTCTGACTTTACTGATATCCGTAAGTTCAACCTTATGTTCAAGACTCACCAGGGCGTTACCGAGGATAATGCAAACGAGGTTTACCTCCGTCCTGAAACCGCACAGGGTATCTTCGTAAACTTCAACGCAATTCAGCGTACAACTCGCCGCAAGCTTCCCTTCGGTGTTTGCCAGGTAGGTAAGTCCTTCAGAAACGAGATCACTCCCGGTAACTTTATCTTCCGTATCCGTGAGTTTGAGCAAATGGAGCTTGAATTCTTCTGCAAGCCCGACACCGACCTTGAATGGTTCGAATACTGGAGAAGCTACTGCCATAATTGGCTTAAGTCCCTCAACGTCAAGGAAGAAAATCTCCGCCTTCGTGACCATGAGCCGGAGGAGCTGTCCTTCTACTCCAAGGCAACCACAGACTTCGAATACCTCTTCCCATTCGGATGGGGTGAGCTTTGGGGCGTTGCAGACAGAACCAACTACGACCTCACCCAGCACGCTGAACATTCCGGTCAGGACATGACCTACTTCGATCCCGAAACCAACGAGCACTATATTCCTTACGTTGTTGAGCCTTCCCTCGGTGCTGACCGTATGACTCTTGCACTCTTAGTTGAAGCGTACGACGAGGAAGTGATCGACGCGGAAAAGAACGATACCCGTGTGGTTATGCGTTTCCACCCCACCATCGCGCCTTACAAGGTAGCGGTGCTTCCCCTTTCCAAGAAGCTCTCTGATAAGGCTATGGAAATCTACACCGAGCTTTCAAAGGACTTCATGACCGACTTTGACGAAACCGGCTCAATCGGTAAGCGTTACCGCCGCGAGGACGAGATTGGTACTCCTCTCTGCGTAACCTACGACTTTGATTCCGAGAACGACGGCTGCGTAACTGTTCGTGACCGCGACACCATGGAACAGGTTCGTATTCCGATTACCGAGCTTAAAGCGTATATTGCAGAAAAGATCAGATTCTAAAAGCCAGAGCTGCTGCACCTCGGTGCAGCAGCTCACAGTCTGTCAAAATAAGCTATTTGGCAAAATGGGATTCATCATTTTAGATAAAAATAAAGTATCTAAAAAGCCTCTCCCTCCGGGAGAGGTGGCACGGCGAATGCCGTGACGGAGAGGGGTTTTTAGCCGATAAACG
>JAZRPJ010000189.1:0-5953 GCA_045649205.1 Candidatus Flemingiibacterium sp. | reverse complement strand
CGACAAGAGCTACGAGGGTGCGCCCTATGACAGTCTGCGTATTGAGGGCGATATGGGTGACTATATCTACAGCGCAAAAAAGGCAGGCGGCGTTGAATGCCGTATCTGCTACTACAACTACTATAAATACCGGAACGGCATGGCTCCCACCTACATTCTCGGTACAAATTCCCTGGGGCAGGATCTGTTTTCAGCCATAGGACTTGGAGCGAGATTTTCGCTGATTTTTGCACTTATCGTATCGGTGATAAATATGCTTATCGGTGTCAGCTACGGTGCCGTACAGGGATATTTCGGCGGTGGGGTTGACCTGGCACTTGACAGAGTGGCGGATCTTCTTTCGGGAATGCCTTTTATTGTGGTGACCACGCTTTTCACCCTGCATCTTGCAAATAAGGTAGGCCCGGTGGTGTCATTCCTTTTTGCCTTTGTGCTGACGGGATGGATCTCCATGGCGGCACTTACGAGAAAGCAGTTTTACCGCTTCAAGGGACGGGAATACGTCCTTGCCGCAAGGACTCTCGGGGTGAAGGATCTCCGGCTCATGACAAAGCATATTCTGCCTAATGCCGCCGGAACATTGACCACCGGATTTGCTCTTGTGATCCCCGGTGTCATTAATTCGGAAACCACACTGACCTATCTCGGTATCATAAATTTAAGCGAATTTACGGGAACGACCCTCGGCACACTCATGGCACAGGGACAGACATCCATGACTACGTCGCCTCATGCCATGCTCTTCCCGGCACTGTATTTTTCGCTTCTCATGATATCATTTAATCTTTTCGGCAACGGACTTCGTGATGCTTTCAATCCATCCACAAAGGGAGAGGGATAATGGATAATATTCTTTCTGTAAAAGGTCTCAAGGTATCATTCAAGATGGATTCGGGGCGACTCCATGCCATTCGCGGAGTGGATTTTTATTTGGGACGTGGAGAGGCACTTGCAATAGTAGGAGAATCCGGCTCGGGTAAATCGGTGACGAGCCGCGCTATCCTCGGCATCCTTGCCCCTTCCGCAAAGGTGGACGGCGGCTCCATCGAATACGGCGGACGGGATTTATTAAAGCTTAAAGAAAAGGAGCTTTGCCGTATTCGCGGGAACAAGATAGCCATGGTGTTTCAGGACCCCATGAGCAGCCTTAATCCTATAATGAAAATCGGACGGCAGATTGAGGAATCAATAATTTTAGGACTTGGCAGTGGGCAAAAAATTTCACGCCGGGAGCTGAAAAGCCGGTGTGTCCAGCTTATGGGAGAAGTCGGAATAAAAGAGCCGGAAAAACGGTATGGGATGTACCCGTTTGAATTTTCGGGCGGTATGCGTCAGCGAATCGTCATCGCCATGGCACTTGCCGCAAATCCGGAAATTCTGATCTGTGACGAGCCTACGACCGCCCTTGATGTAACGGTGCAGGCGCAGATCTTGGAGCTTTTTAAAAAGCTCAAACGGGAACGCGGTTTATCCATTATTTTTATTACCCATGATCTTGGGGTAGTGGCAGGAATCGCCGATAGGGTGGCGGTTATGTATGCCGGGAAAATCGTCGAAACCGGAACAGTAGAGGATGTATTTTACCGTCCGGCGCACCCGTACACATGGGCACTCCTTTCAGCTATGCCCGACCTTGATACAAAGGGCAGACTTGAACCGATTGCCGGGTCGCCGCCCGATCTCACGACTCCCCCGATAGGAGATGCCTTTGCTTCTCGAAACAAATATGCCATGAGAATCGACTACGAAAAAGAGCCGCCGATTTTTAAAATTTCGGAAACTCACTCTGCCGCCACCTGGCTGCTTCATCCCGACGCGCCGAAAACAGAGCCGCCGGAGGCGCTTCGGGCACGGATAGAGCGTATGTTAAAGGGGGATAGAGATGCAGGAGAATGATGAAATTTTAAGAGTCGAAAATTTAGGCAAACGCTTTAAGCTTGGAAAAGAAGAATTCCGCGCCGTAAACAACGTCAGCTTTTCGGTAAAACGGGGAGAGGTATTTGGGCTTGTTGGCGAATCGGGCTGCGGAAAAACCACACTTGGACGCACAATAATCGGGCTTTATAAGCCTACCGCGGGGAATATATATTTTGAGGGCAGACGACTTTCCGCAGGTACACGTGAATACCGCGAGGCGATAAGTGCCGCGAAATCGGAGTACCGCGCATCGGGAGGAAAAGGACGTACTGCGGCGGCTGAGGTTATTTCATACAATAAAAAGCAGATATCCTATGCCCTCGAAGACAATAAAAAAAGCGGCAGACGGGATATGGGAATTCAAATGATTTTCCAGGACCCTATTTCATCCCTTGACCCGAGAATGACCGTTCGTGAGATCGTTTCAGAAGGGCTGCTTGTAAGCGGAAAGTACAGTAGGCGTGAAATTTACGAAAAGGTTGGCGAAATACTTGAGCTTGTGGGACTTCGTCGGGATGTAGGCGGACGGTATCCGCACGAATTTTCGGGAGGACAGCGGCAGAGGATCGGAATTGCGAGAGCACTCATTATGGAGCCGAAGCTTGTTATCGCCGATGAACCGGTATCCGCCCTTGATGTATCAGTGCAGGCGCAGGTCATAAATCTAATGGATGATCTGCGTAAAAAGCTTGGTTTGACACTGCTTTTTATCGCACATGATTTGTCGGTAGTCAAGTATATTTCTGACCGTATCGGGGTTATGTACATGGGGCATCTTGTGGAGCTCGCCGATTCCGAGGAGCTGTTCAGAAATCCGGTACACCCTTACACAAAGGCTCTGCTTTCGGCGATTCCCATAGCCGACCCCATTCATGAACGAAAGCGGCAGAGGATAGTTTACGAGCCATCGGAATTTAAGCCGGGAGAGCTTTCCGAGGTGAGTGCCGGGCATTATGTTATGAGGTGAGGCTATGTGGCATATTTTCAGCTTTTTTGTGCTGGCTCTTTCAATACTCATAAAAAAACCGTGGACGGTAAGGGGAGTGGAAGATTTTTTCCTTCTTCTGACGGACGGATTTTTTGTCAGCGGTATTCTTCTCTTGTCCGTTGGAATGCTGTGTTATGTCGGCCATGAGGGTGGGTTTAATATGCTCGGATATACGTTTTCGTCGGTTGTTAAAAAAGGGAAGGGAGAAAGCTATTATTCCTACGTTACCGCCAAAAAGGCAGGCAGGAAATGGCTTTCTCCCTTAAGGGACGGTGCGGTTATGATCGGACTTTCCGCAGTAATTGCCACTTTGTGGCAAATTTTTGAGATTTAACTCAACATTCTTTGGTTTCGTCCACTAACTTTGTAACTGTCTTGCCCGAAACCAGCAGCTTTGTGATGGTGGGCAGACTTTCGTAAAGCTCTCCCGGGTCAACGCTGTTCGAAAGGGAAAGAATCAGCTCACGCAAAAGCTGTATCTGCCCACGTCTTGCAAAAACGATTGCCGAGATGAGAACGACAGCACCGGTTAAAATTAAATCCATGTTTTCAAGTATCAGTTCCATTTTTAGTAACCTCCTTTTTGTTTTCCGAAGCTTTTATTATTACCGACAATATTGATTCAACACCTGTTACTCCGAAAACACAGCCGATGAGGGTAGTCGGCTCTGTCCCCGTGATGGCGTATACGGTAAGTGCGGCAACCGTAAATACCCCGAGAAAGGCATATATGCTGACAAGCAGCTTTTTCAAAAATCTCACGGCTATTTTACCATAGCATTATAGAGCTTTGTGAAAAGCTCAACGGCAAATTTATACTCGGTGAGATAGGCGGTTTCCTCCGGTGTCAGAGCACAGTGGTATCTGATAAGGGGGACGAGCCGCTCATAGCTTGGATTGTGGATTGCCTTAAGTGTGGGATTTACAAGCTTTGCGGCGATTCTTGTAAGAATATTTTCGCCGCTTACATAGCTTTCCATGTAGTCTAAAGTCATGGGGAGCAGAGGTGTGCGGTCGAAGATGATCTGTCTCGCAACGGGGGCATATCCGAAATTAAGATCGAAATTCCCGGCCATTCCCACTATTCTGCCCTTGCTTGTATATTGATGGATGGCAAGCTTCTTACCTGAGTCTTTCGGACGGCTGACTGTGCCGTCGTCGATGTGGTGAGCATGCCAGACGGGGTAATCAAGTCTTGACAGATTGATATAATTTCGTATATGGTCGGTGTTTGTATAGTGGCAGGCTTTGTAGCCTTCTGATTCCACGCGCTTGCAAAATACATCAATAAGTGAGGTAAGTTCCTCGCGGTCAAGTCCTTCAAGCCATTTATTGTCATATACCTCCACATCGCATGCCATATAAAGAGCGATCTTATCCTTATAGGGACGGACAGCCTTTAAAAAGCAGTCCGCCTCGGCATAAGCCTCATCTATGGTCCTTGCGGTGAAGAAATGATAAGCGCCCACGGGGATTCCGACTTTTATGAATCCATCCATGTGCTGCTTGAATTTTGAATCGGTAAAGTTGTAAAGATTTTGGGTGTACAGCGAGTGTCCCTGGGTTGCCTTTACCATCGCAAATTGAACGTCGGCATATTTCATCGCTGTATAATTGACGCCGCTGTTGTGAACAGAAACGTCTACTCCGAAAAGTGGCATTGTTTTTCCTCCTTATGTTACAGTTTATGTGCAGTTTATATATTCTGCGAATTTTGCTCTTGTCAGATGTTCGAAGGCTTCTGCGGTACATAGATAACGCTGAAGCTCGGTTTCGCAGGCATCCTCGGAGCTGAGTACACGGATGGCTTCAGTGTTGGCTTCAGTGAGCTTTCCACAGGCACGGAGCAGGTCACCGTGAGCGATGTACTCATCCGCTCTGTCCCGGTCACGCTTTTCCATTGCACTTTCTAACCGGTTGATTCTTTTAAGTACAAGCCCACTGATGATAGACGACGTACCCACTATACTGCAAAGCGATAATATAATTTCGAATATTTCCATGGTTACTCCTTTCTTTGATATTTCCCTCTACCCTGATTGTAGCACAAAGAAACCGCCGCCGCATACCGGGATAAGCCATATGCAGTCGGCAATTATAATAAAGAATTATGTAATTTCATGTGCAAAAAGCTGAATTTTGTTAAAAGTTTGAAAACTGGTGAGGTCGCTTACATATTTTTCAAAAAAGTATTGCCGCAGGTATCAAATTATCTTGACAAATTTATCCACATGTAGTATAATTATTCGTGTAGTATAAATATTAGTGAAATAAGTGATAAGGAGAGTATTTCAAAATGGCAAAAACAGTAAGCGATATTATCAAATTCATCGAAGAAAACGACATTAAGATGGTTGACTTCAAAATGGTGGACATCAACGGTCAGTTCCGCCACGTTACCATCCCCGCATCCCATTTTAACGAGGATACGGTAAAGGACGGCATCGGCTTTGATGCTTCCAACTACGGTTACGCAGTGGTTGAAAAGAGCGACATGGTATTCATTCCCGATCTTGATACTGCTCTCGTTGACCCCTTCTGCGAAATTCCTACTTTATCAATGACCGGTAACGCAATGATCATCGACACTCCAAACAATCGTCCCCTTGCACAGTATCCCAGAAACATCGTGCTTGCCGCAGAAAAGTACATGAACGATAGCGGTATTGCCGATACCATGCTCATTCTGCCCGAATTTGAGTTCTATCTTTTCGACAATGTGGGCTGGGATGTCCAGGCAAACAGCATCGGCATGAACATCGACGTTGACCAGGCACATTGGAACAGCGCCGTTGAAGGCAGCGGAAACATTGTACCCAAGCAGAAGAACTACCATATCGCAAAGCCATTCGACCCTACCTACGAATGCAGAAGCGAAATGTGCATGCTCATGGAAGAGGCAGGCATTGTGGTTAAGTATCACCATCCCGAGGTTGGTGCGGCAGGTCAGTTCGAGATCGAGCCCCAGCTCGGCAAGATGTCCGAAATGGCTGATGCATCCATGATGATCAAGTATATCATCCGCAACACCAAGTCGGAGGCCAAGCG
>JAZRPJ010000188.1:0-4761 GCA_045649205.1 Candidatus Flemingiibacterium sp. | reverse complement strand
GGAATACTGCTCGTGAAGGTAAACCGCCGCCTGCTTCATTTTCTGATATTCGGCAAGTGCCGCCGCAAGCTTTGCTCTTGGGTCTTCTTCCTCTTCTGTGCGAGGCAGAAGCATTTTACTTTTAATGAGCATCAGCTCGCTCGCCATAACGATAAATTCGCCCGCCACTTCCATATTGACCTTTTTGGCATTTTCGATATATTCCATATACTGCTCAAAAATGAGCGCTATGGGAATATCAGTAATCTGCACCTTATTCTTTTCAATCAGCTTAAGAAGAAGGTCAAGAGGGCCCTCAAACTGATCAAGCTTGTATGTAATAGTGTTTTCCATAACTCACCTAAAATATTGGCAGAAGCCACCGCATCCCTTTCGATAAGAATGAGGTCGCCATAGTAAGCGGTTTATCGAGAAATCCCACAAAGAGCAGCACCATCAGGATCATTGAGATGGTCCGCTCATATTTCATAACGCCGAAGTAAAGCTTGTCCGGCAAAAAGGAGTACAACACCCGTGAGCCGTCAAGGGGCGGAACGGGAATGAAGTTGAAGACCGCAAGCGAGATATTCAGTGAATGGAATGCCGCAATGAAATCCACTGTGATCATGTACAGATTTACGGCAAAATCGCTTTCCGGCACCCATATTTCGCGTGAAACAAGCACAAACAGAATTTCAAGAGGAATCAGGATCACAAAAGCAAGAAGCAAATTGGCAACCGGTCCGGCGAGAGCCGAAAGTGCCATGCCAAGCTTTGGATTTTTAAACTTTCTCACATTGATCGGCACGGGCTTTGCCCAACCGAAGCCAAACAGTGCCATGCATATAAAGCCGATAGGATCGAGATGCTTTATGGGATTGAGTGAAAGCCGTCCGCGGCTGTCCGCAGTATCGTCGCCAAGAAGCTTTGCCGCAAATCCGTGAGCCACCTCATGAAAGGTAAGGGCAATAAGCACTATTATAAGGATCTGTGCGATATTAAGAAGGGACATTCCTATAGCATAGGTGCTTGAAAAATCAAGTTCTCGAAGCATAATTACTCTGCTATTGCTCCTTTCGAATTTTTGTTACTCACCATCAATTAAGGCAAGGATCGCCGCCGTCACGTCGTCCTTACCCTTGCCGTCAAGGGCGGAAAAAGGGATTATTTCGGTATCTGACGCGATGTACGGATTGCTCCGCAGAGCTGACATTGCCTTATTAAAGTCCGTCTTGTTAAGTTTATCCGCCTTGGTTGCAACAACGATATAGGGAATATCCGACTGATTCATGAAATCAAGCATCATTTCGTCGTCGGCAGTAGGGCCTACCTTCATGTCGACAAGCTGTACTACTGCCTTCATGTTGCCGGCAGTAAAATAGGAATCGGTCAGCTTCGACCATTTCTCCTTGTCTGCCGGGGCACGTTTGGCAAAGCCGTATCCGGGCAGGTCAACAAGGTAAAATTTCTTGTCAATACGGTAGAAATTGATGGTTATGGTCTTGCCGGGAGAGCCGGAAACTCTGGCAAGACTTTTACGCCCGGAAATTTTATTTATAAGCGAGCTTTTTCCCACGTTTGAGCGTCCCGACAGCGCGATCTGCACAAGTCCGTCGGCAGGAAACTGCTTTTCGAGCCCGGCAGTTATGGCAAGCTCGATACTACTAAAATTAGCTGTCATGGTCTTCCTCCGTTATCTCTCATAACCCACAAGTGCTTCAGCGAGAACTTCATCGGCTGTTTTCACCTTGACGAATTCTATATTATCCTTAACCTCGTCGGCACACTCTTCAAGATCAGCGGCGTTGTCATGAGGGATAAGCACCTTCTTTACTCCTGCCGCATATGCCGCGAGAGTTTTTTCGCGGAGTCCGCCGATAGCGAGGACATTTCCGCGAAGGGTAACCTCACCGGTCATAGCAATATCGTGGCGGACGGGCATTCCGGAAAGGGCGCTGGCAATTACGGTCACGAGAGTAATACCTGCGCTTGGTCCGTCCTTGGGGACTGCTCCCTCGGGAACATGGATATGTATATCCTTTGTCTTGTGGAAGTCGGGGGATATACCAAGCTTATCCGCTCTCGAGCGTACAAAGCTGACGGCAATTTTCGCCGATTCCTTCATAACATCTCCAAGTGAGCCGGTAAGCTCCAATTTTCCGCTCCCCTCAAACACAGCCGCCTCAATACGGAGCATATCACCTCCGGATGCTGTATAGGCAAGTCCGTTGACCGTACCTACCTCATCCTTATGGGCAATGCGGTCAGGCATTACCTTGGGCGCACCTAAAAATTCCGACAGATTTTTCGGCGTGACGGTAATCTTCTTCACATCACTTCCGTCAACAAGCTTCTTTGCACACTTGCGGCAGATGTCGCTGATCTTTCTTGTAAGTCCGCGAACACCTGCTTCTCTCGTATAGCGGTCGATTATTTCATAAATCGCCTCGTCGGTGATTTTCAGATTCTTCTTTGTGATGCCGCACTTTACGCTCTCTTTTGCAATAAGATGATTCTTTGCTATGGAAAGTTTTTCGCCGCGTGTATAGGTCTTCATCTCGATAACGTCCATTCTGTCAATAAGCGGACGAGGCACGGTATCCAGCGTATTCGCCGTGGCGATGAATACGCAGTCGGAGAGATCAAATGGCAACTCAATGAAATGGTCACGGAAGTTTTTATTTTGCTCCGGATCGAGCACCTCAAGCATCGCCGCCGAAGGGTCGCCGCTGACGGTGCTTCCGCTCATTTTATCAATTTCGTCGAGAAGTATAACAGGGTTTTTAGTACCCGCTCGTGTAATCGCCTCGATGATTCTGCCGGGCATTGCGCCCACATAAGTCTTGCGGTGACCGCGGATCTCCGCCTCGTCACGGATACCGCCCAGTGACACACGGACATATTTTCTTCCAAGTGCACGGGCAATAGATGCACCGATGGATGTCTTACCTACGCCGGGTGCGCCCACAAGGCAGATGAGTTGTCCGCCAGCATTGTCGGTGAGCTGTCTTACCGCTAAATATTCAATGATACGTTCTTTTACGTTGTCGATGCCGTCGTGGTCATCGTCAAGGATTTTTCTCGCACGCTTAAGGTCGGTGCGGTCCTTGGTGGTCTTGCCCCAGGGGAGAGCGGTGCAGGCTTCAAGGTAGTTTCTTATTACACTTCCCTCGGCTGAGCCGAACTGCATTTTGCTGAGTCTGCCCAGCTCCTCACGCAGTTTGCCCTTAACCTCGTCGTCTGCCTTCATCTGTTCGATTTTTTCGGCATATTTCTTTATTTCGGGAGTATCGCCGATACCAAGCTCGTCCTCGATGGCTTTGAGCTGTTCTTGGAGTATATTCTCACGCTGACGGCGATTGAGGCGTCCGTGTACTTCATGCTGTACCTCCACCTCAACCTTAAGGAGCTGTTCTTCATCATAGAGAAGACGGATGACTTCCTCGATTCTTGCGATGGGGTCGAAGATATTAAGCACTGTCAGCTTGTCAGAATATCTGACAAGGAGCTGTGCAGCAATAAAATCTGCCATTATGTCGGGTGACGTTATGGCTGCCAAGGCGGCGCTTGGCTCAACCGGAAGCTTTGGCAGAAGCTTTGCGAGTCTTGCCGCTGCCGCGCCTGCCTCTCTGACAAGCGCCTCACCGCGGAGTCCTACGTCATCGGAAAGCCTGCACCATTTGATAAGCAGCTCTGCGGCTTCGTATTTGCCTCGGTTTGTATACCCCTTGACTGATGCGCGGGTGAGTCCCTCGATGATAAGACGGCGCGTGCCGTCTGTATTTTTTATGTTCTGCTTAATTTTTCCGATAGTACCGACATCGTTTGGAGTCATATCGCCCCCCTGCTTCTTCTGGGGAACGAAGAATACAAGTCCGTCATGCAGTGCCGCC
The DNA here is from genome assembly GCA_045649205.1 of Candidatus Flemingiibacterium sp. Lineage (GTDB taxonomy): Bacteria > Bacillota > Clostridia > Oscillospirales > CAG-272 > Flemingiibacterium. The sequence goes on along the minus strand of JAZRPJ010000188.1, from coordinate 889 downwards.
GCATCAACGGCGTTTCTCATTGTCTTGTCGGTGATCTCCATACTGATGGTGGTGCCGGGGAACAAAATGATGCCGCGAAGACGTGCTACGGGCAGTTCTTTAGTTTCAATTTTTTCGATGTAACCGTTCATATTCATGTGTTTTTGATATATGTTTACCTTTCGGGTCGTTAGTATTTTTCTGTATACGCCTATGTATACCATTATATTATAACATATAATTATATATTTTTCTACCATCTCCGTTAATTTTTACGATTGGTTAACATTTGTAGTGAAAAATTTGCAAAAAATCCTCCCTCCGAAATGATCGGAGGGAGTGTATGTTAGTATAAATCTTGACATTCCCCTCTCACCCGCTTCACGGGCGCTCTCCCCCAGGGAGAGCCTCTCTTATTTGCCTCTCCCTCCGGGAGAGGTGGCACGGCAAACGCCGTGACGGAGAGGGGATCAAGTCTTGATCAGCTTATTACGCCTGCATTTTGCTGTAAATTTCCGCTATTTTTATTACCTGCATTACGCCCTTTTCCATGTCATCGGCGCAGGCGTATTCCATGCATCCGTGGAAGTTGTGACCGCCGGTGCCAAGATTTGGGCAAGGAAGTCCCATAAAGGAAAGCCGACATCCGTCAGTACCTCCGCGAACGGGACAGCAAACCGGCTCAGTGCCAAGCTCGCGAATAACCGTCATGGCATTTTCCACAAGGTGAAATTCCGGCAGGATCTTCTCCTTCATGTTACGGTAGCTTTCTTTAACCTTAACAGTGACGGTGCCGTCGCCGTAGCGCTCATTAAGCTTTTCAGCACAGCGCCTTGCATATTCACAGCGGTATACTACCTTATCAAAGTCATGGTCGCGAAGGATAAAATCAAGCTCTGCCGACTCAATT
>JAZRPJ010000187.1:0-97051 GCA_045649205.1 Candidatus Flemingiibacterium sp. | reverse complement strand
AAGTTTCTTATAAATTTGTTTTGCAAGACATAAAGATTTAACAAATGATAGCTTCGTTTTTCGTCCTTTTTTTGCTCGAAAATCTCTGGAAATTGTGTCAAAAAGGGGAGGGCGGTAGTTTGGCTCCCTCCGATCAGTCGTGTTTCGGGGATGATATCTTTTTATTTTGACTGTTTTTCGAATTTTGAGAAAGCTAAAAACAGGCGAAAAACGAAGAAAACCCGAGAAAATCTCGGGTTTTCGGTGCGATATCTTTTTTGATCGCACTAATTGGTTGCGGGGACAGGACTTGAACCTGCGACCTCCGGGTTATGAGCCCGACGAGCTACCAACTGCTCTACCCCGCGATATATAGACCAAGAAAGGGATGGTGCCGGAAACCGGGCTCGAACCGGTACGGGATATAAGTCCCACGGGATTTTAAGTCCCGGGCGTCTGCCAATTCCGCCACTCCGGCATATTCTACCCATTTCCGATGGTAATGGCACAGTCAAAAACGAATCCCTCGTCAAGACTGCCTATATATTATAACACAAGAAAAGCAGTTTGTCAATAGTTTTTGGAAAAATAACGTTTTTTTTGTTTTACATTATTCGACAACAGTTTTTTCAAATTTTACTAAAATTTCTCGAAGAATATATAGACAAATGTGAAAAAACATGGTATAATAACATAAACAGTCTTATAAATACATTGAAAGGACTATTCATAAGAATGATAACCAATCTTGAGAAAATCCACGAAAAAAAAGCATTTATATGCGATATGGACGGTGTTATATATCACGGAAACCGTCTACTCCCCGGCGTTGCCGAGTTTACAAAATGGCTTGCTGACAACGGGAAGGACTTCCTTTTTCTTACCAATTCCAGTGAACGTGCACCCCGTGAACTTGCACAGAAGCTCGGCAGAATGGGACTTGATGTAAGTGAAGATCATTTCTATACTTCCGCTCTTGCTACTGCATCCTTTCTTGCATCCCAGTGCCCGGGCGGCAGTGCCTATGTTATCGGTGAGCCGGGACTTGTCAATGCACTCTATGATGCAGGGCTTTCGATGAACGACTACAACCCTGATTATGTAGTATTCGGCGAAACCCGCGCGCTGTCATACGAAAAAATAGAAAGAGCTGTTGAGTTGGTGCTTAAGGGAGCAAAGCTCATCGGTACAAACTCCGACGTTACGGCTCCAGGAGAGCGGGGAATCGTTCCTGCCTGCTCGGCGCTTATTTCACCTATTGAGCTTGCGACCAACCGCAAGGCCTACTATATCGGAAAGCCTAATCCCCTTATCATGCGCCACGCTATCAAGAAGCTCGGCTGCCATCACGATGAGGCGGCGATCATCGGTGACCGCATGGATACGGATATCATCGCCGGTATCGAAAGTGAGCTTGACACAGTCCTTGTTTTGTCGGGTGTTACATCACTCCAGTCAATGCAGGACTTCCCCTACCGTCCCATGTATATTCTGAACGGTGTCGGAGATCTGCCAAAGGACGAGGTGACCGTCGGCGAATGAAAACGTACGTTTCCAAATATTGTGCGTTGAAAATAGTGCTGACATATGGTAAAATAATGGAGTACAGTTTTTACTACTGTGCTCCGTTTTTTTGTTTTATTTGACTAAAGGAGGTAAAAAATGAAAAAGATAATTTCAATACTTACAGCGATGATCATGACCGTTATCGGCAGCCTTGGAGCTGCCGCATATGAGGAAATTCCAATACGCCTTAACGGCAGTCCGACTGAAATGCACGGTATTCTTGTAAACGGTACTACATACGTTACCTTTAGCAGTGCGAACAGTGTCCTGTCAGAGGGGACAGCCGAAATCAGCGGAGATATGCGCAGGATGCGCGCTGTGAGTTCCGATTCCGACGTAAGTGCCGGCGCAGGGCAGCATTATACGGAATCCTCGGGGCGCTATTTCGGATCAGCGGAAAATCTTAATATCGACGGGGAATTATACATACCCATTCGCGCCATTGTCCGTGCATATGATGACGAAATACACTGGAGAGCCGAAACAAGCTCGGTTGACCTGTATACGGGTGGCGGAAGCCTGCTCTCCGGGGATGAATTTTATAATTCCGATGACCTTTACTGGCTTGCGAGAATTATCAGTGCCGAAGCCGGAGCAGAGCCGATGCTTGGTAAAATTCTTGTCGGGAACGTGGTCATGAACCGAGTAAACGCCGAACAGTTTCCGTCAACCATCCGTGGGGTGATTTTTGACACCAAACACGGTGTGCAGTTTACCCCCACAGTGAACGGGACGATTTATAATGCTCCGACAGAGGACAGCATCATCGCCGCCAAAATCTGTCTTGACTCTTACTATATTTCCCGTGCGGCTTTGTATTTCCTCAATCCTACACTGTCCACCAGTTTGTGGATTCCGCAGAACCGTCCCTATTTACTGACGGTGGGCGGTCACGATTTTTACGCTTAATATGAAACAAGGGCGAACCTTTGACGGTCCGCCCTTAAAATTATTACAATTAATACGCTCTGCCCCAGTATACGAGATGCTTTGCAGGCTTGCCGCAGCAGATACACTTGTCGCCGATCTGCTCCTGTTCGAGGGGAATGCAGCGTGAGCCAACGCCGGTGACTTCCTTAACCTTGTCCTCGCACTCGGGATCGCCGCACCACATTGCGCGTACGAATCCGTCGCCGTTCGCTTCGATCATGGACTTGATTTCGTCCATGGTTGTGCAGGAGTAGGTGCGTTTTTCACGGTTGGCGAGAGCCTTGGCGTAAAGACCGTCGCGAACTTCCTGCAGCTTTTCTTTAACTGCCGCTTCAAGATTGTCAAGGCTGACAATCGTCTTCTCACGGTTGTGACGGGTTACGATCACGCACTGATTTGCTTCCATATCGCGAGGACCGATCTCAATACGTACCGGTACACCCTTCATTTCGTATTCGGCGTATTTCCATCCGGGGGAGTTGTCGCTGTCATCAAGCTTCACGCGAACGTCGCCTTTAAGTCTGTCGGCAATGGACTTCGCAGCGTCAATAACGCCTTCTTTATGTGCTGCAACGGGGATTACAACGACCTGGATAGGTGCAACTGCAGGGGGAAGGACAAGACCGTTATCGTCGCCGTGGGTCATGATGATACCGCCAATCATACGGGTGGTGCATCCCCATGAGGTCTGGAAAGGATGAACCAACTTGTTTTCCTTATCGGTATAAGTAATATCGAAAGCCTTTGCGAAACCGTCACCGAAGAAGTGAGAGGTTGCCGCCTGGAGAGCCTTGCCGTCGTGCATTAATGCTTCGATACAGTAGGTATCTTCCGCGCCTGCGAACTTGTCGCTGGGCGTTTTTGCACCCTTGATTACGGGGATCGCAAGGTCATTTTCGTGGAAGTCCGCATAGACGTTGAGCATCTGCACGGTTTCGGCAACTGCCTCATCGTAGGTTGCGTGCATGGTGTGGCCTTCCTGCCAGAGAAATTCACGGGAGCGGAGGAAGGGTCTTGTGGTCTTTTCCCATCTTACAACAGAGCACCACTGATTGTAGAGCTTCGGAAGATCGCGGTATGAGCGGATAATATTTGCATAATGCTCACAGAAAAGCACCTCGGAGGTGGGGCGTACGCACATACGCTCGGTGAGCTTTTCGCTTCCACCGTGGGTTACCCATGCAACCTCGGGAGCGAAGCCCGCAACGTGGTCCTTTTCCTTGTTGAGGAGTCCTTCGGGGATGAACATAGGCATATATACATTCTCGTGTCCAAGCTCTTTGAATCGGGTGTCGAGAATCTTCTGAATATTTTCCCAGATAGCGTAGCCGTAGGGACGGATTATCATGCATCCCTTTACGCTTGAATAGTCAATAAGATCAGCTTTTGTGCAGATGTCCGTATACCACTTGGCGAAATCTTCGTCCATGGAGGTGATCTGCTCAACTAACTTTTTATCGTTTGCCATTTTATGTGTCCTTTCGATTGGTAAATTTAACATTATTATACTATTTATCGCCGCAAATGTCAATAGGGTATGGAAATTTTATCCTTATGAAAGATATCTTCGCCGTCTGAATAGACCACAAAGCTTTCTTCATCTTTGGTAATCAGAATCTTTTCCGTACCGCATTTCTTAAGCCTTGCAAGCACTTCGCCGTGGGGATGACCGTAATCATTGTCATATCCGCAGGAGATAGTGGCGATTTTCGGGGATACTGCCGCTAAAAATTCAGCGGTGGAGGATGTGTTTGAGCCGTGATGTCCTACCTTAAGAAGATCGCAGTCGAGGCTCTCTTTAGGATAGAGCTTCAGCATTTCCGCTTCAACGTCCTTTTCTGCATCACCGGTGAAAAGAAAATCGGTGTCACCGAAGGTGAATTTTATGACAAGGCTCATATTGTTTGAGTCATCGGTTGGAGTAATGGGGGCGAGGATTTTAAACTTTATATCACCGATTTCATACTCATCGCCGAGAGCAGGGATTTCCGCGTAGGTTTTATTTCTTTCGATGCTGTCAAGCAGTTCCTCGAAAGTGTAGGTTGTTGCCTCAAGATCGGTGAGAAGCAGTTTACCTACTTCGAACCTGTCAAGTACCGCTGCTGCCCCGCCTATGTGGTCTTCGTGGGGATGAGTCAGAATGGCGTAATCTAACCGATCAACGCCAAGGCTTTTGAGATATTCTTTCAGAAAAGCTCCCGATTTCCTCGGACCGGCATCAATAAGTACAGTACTGTCCTTGTGGCGGATAAGTGCGCTGTCGCCCTGACCAATGTCGATTATATGAACCTCAAGCAGCTCGCCGCTTTTATTCGGGGCAGCCGCCTTGTCGTAAAGATTGTAGGCGATAACGATTATGAGCAGTACGATAAACGTTATAAGTGAAGACTTTTTCTTTCCCAAGCCTTTTGATTTTGAAGCCATAAGGATCTCCAGAAATTAAATATTTTTCATGGTAAGGGAAATGCGGTTCTTCTTAAGGTCAACTCCCTTGATCTTCACCTGAACCACATCACCCACAGCAAGTACCTCACCGGGATGCTTTATAAACTTATCGCAGATTTCGGAGATATGAACAAGTCCGTCATGGTGAACGCCGATGTCAACGAAGGCACCAAAGTCGATAACGTTGCGGACAGTGCCGGTGACGATCATATCTGGCTTTAAGTCGGCGATATCAAGAATATCGTCACGAAGCACGGTCTGGGGAAGACTGTCACGGACGTCACGTCCCGGCTTTTCAAGCTCGGAAATAATGTCGATAAGAGTAGGCTCACCGATTTCAAGCTCTGCCGAAACTTTGCCGAAGCCTTCTTTTTTTACTTTGTCACGAAGTCCGGAAAGCTTATTTGCGCGCACGTCGTCGGCCGTGTAGCCGAAGTTTGAAAGGAGAGTATGTGCCGCCGCATAGCTTTCGGGGTGTACGCCGGTGCAGTCGAGGATTTCATTTGAGCCGGATACGCGGAGGAAGCCCGCGCACTGTAAAAATGCCTTATCGCCGATTCTCGGCACTTTTTTGATTTCGTTTCTTGATTTGAACTCACCGTTTTCCTCGCGGTATTTGACAATGTTTTTCGCCGAGGTAGAATTTATGCCGGCGATGTAAGATAGCAGGGAATGAGATGCGGTATTGACATCAACTCCCACCGCATTTACGCAGTCTTCGACCACTCCGCCGAGGGCTTCGTCAAGGCGTGCCGGCTTCATGTCGTGCTGATACTGACCCACGCCGATAGATTTTGGGTCGATCTTAACAAGCTCTGCCAGCGGATCCTGGATGCGTCTTGCAATAGAAATTGCACTTCTCTGCATTACGTCGAAATCCGGGAATTCTTCTGTTGCAAGCTTTGATGCGGAATAAATGGAAGCACCTGCCTCGCTGACTACGGCATACTTAACATCTGCATCAAGCTCTTTGATGAGAGATGCAATAAAGATCTCGCTCTCCTTTGATGCCGTGCCGTTGCCGATGGCGATAACGCTGACATCGTGAGCGGCGATAAGCCGTTTTACGATCTTCTTTGCTTCTTCGGTGCGCTCCTGTGGCTTCATGGGGTAAATAACTGCGGTGTCGAGGACTTTGCCGGTTCTGTCAACGACGGCAAGCTTACAGCCGTTGCGGTAACCGGGGTCGTAGCCGAGGACGGTCTTGCCCTTGAGAGGGGACTGCATAAGCAGATTTTTGAGGTTTACCTCAAAGACCTTTAGTGCGCCTTCGCAGGCACTGTCAAAGAGTGCAGTACGTATCTCGCGCTCGATGGACGGAGCAATAAGTCTTGTATAGCTGTCGGTCACGGCGGTGGAAATATACTCTGCAGCGGGACTGCTTTGGTTTGTGATCACTTTTGAGTGGAGGTAATTGATCGGCGGTTCTTCTGCCATGACAAGGGACACCTTGAGGAATTCCTCCTTCTCGCCGCGATTGATGGCAAGGATTCTATGGCCGGGCAGACGGCGGATCGGCTCTTTGAAGTCATAGTATCCGGAATATACCGAATCGTCGGCAGATTTATCCTCATTTGCCCTGACACAGACGATCTCGCCCAGGTCAGTGGTAAGGGCGCGGAGATATTTTCTAAAATCCGCATTGTCGGAAACATCCTCGGCGATAATATCGCAGGCACCTGCAATAGCCGCTTCGGCGGTTTCGACGTCTTTTTCGGCATCGATATATTCGGACGCCGCTTCGGGGATGGAGGGAGTATATTCGTTTCGCTGCTCCATGATAAGCTCGGCGAGGGGTTCAAGTCCTCTTTCTCTTGCCACCGATGCACGGGTCTTACGCTTCGGTCTGAATGGACGGTAGATATCCTCGATTTCGGTGAGTATCTTCGCATTTTTAAGAGCCGCTTCGATTTCGGGAGTCATCTTACCCTGCTCGGTGATGAGGTTTGCAACCTCTTCACGCCTTGCTTCGAGAGAGCGGAGATAGGTCAGTCTGTCGTAAAGCTCACGGAGCTTTTCGTCATCGAGAGAACCGGTCACTTCCTTACGGTATCTGGCGATGAAGGGGATGGTATTGCCCTCATCGATGAGGGCTACGGTCTTTTCTGTCTGTTCAACGCCGAGGGAAAGCTCGGCGGCAAGGGTTTCAATGATAGTCATTTCTTGTTTCCTTTCAGTATGTTGGATTGTCAGGCATTTCGTAAAATTTCTTCCTCTGCCGGAGTTAACTCACGCCATTCGCCGCGGTCAAGTGCGGTGTCAAGGGGGAGGCCGGCAAATTCGACTCTTTCAAGGTAAGTGACCTTGTTGCAGACCGCTTCAAGCATCCTTTTTACCTGATGGAATTTGCCCTCGGTGATGGTGAGCCGGCCGGACATGGCATCCCCGTCAAGGGTGACGGATGCCGGTTTCGTTATCTCGCCGTCAAGGCTTACTCCGCTCTCAAGGCGACATTTGTCTTCCTCGGTGACTTTCCGCTCGGCACGGAAGAAATATACCTTGGCAACATGGCTTTTCGGAGAGAGCAGACGGTGGCAAAGCTCACCGTCATTTGTCAAAATTAAAAGCCCCAGAGTATTTTTGTCAAGCCGACCGCAGGGAAAAAGCCCCAACTTCTGCTCTCGTTCTCCAAGCAGAGATAGGACAGTCTTCTCCCTTAAATCCTCGGTGGCACTGACATAGCCCTCGGGTTTATTCAGCATTATATATGTGAATTTTTTGTATGTAATCTCCTGCCCGAAAAAGGTGATTTTATCCTTATCCGGGTCAATATGCATATCCGCCGCTTTTACGGCAATCCCGTTTACTGTGACTGCACCGCCTTTTGTCGCTTTGCGGCATTCGGAACGGCTGCATATGCCCATTTCGGAGAGAAATTTATCTATACGCATAGGTCATCCTTTATATAAACAGCGCAATAAGCGCGTTGCATAGGAATATTGCGGCGATACCGAAAATGGCGAGTCCGATGAAAAAGCCCAGGAGAAAATCATGCAGACGTGCGGACTTTTGAGGGTCGGTACGACGGGATTTCTTCGGTCTGGACAGCTTTTTTACGGGAGGGGTATAGCTGCTTTTCGGAGTGACCTTCATGGGGGGGATTCGCTCACGCGAAGATCTTGGGGCTTGCGCCGGAGTCTTGTAGGGGTGGTACGGATGAGGTGTGGTGGGCCGTGTGTTACGGGTTCGCACGGAGCCGTTTTTTATGAGTTCCGGGGGTGGGCCGCCAAAGGGAACGTGTGACACAGCGCAGTTACCTCCTTTGAAGTTTTCGTGGTTTTACATTAAAGTATTAACATCACAATTATATTTTAACATATTTTATAGAAAAAGTAAAGTAAATTCGGAAAAAATTTTGCAAAACTCTTGATAAACCGGAAAAAATCTGATACAATATTTATAATAGGCTGTCGAAAAAGTTGTTTCGGGGAACTGCTTTTGTCCTTTTAGACAAAAGTGATGCCGTTAAAGAGCCTCTCCTTGTGGGAGAGGTGTCACGCCATGTGGCGTGACGGAGAGGGGGGGAGCAGATATTCGCCCTCTCAGCCGCCTACGGCGACAGCTCTCCCACAGGGAGAGCCTAATAAATTTGTGCGGTTTTTGTAACAGTTTTTAAGTCAGATGTTTTTCGACACGCTGTGTAAATAATAGGCAAGACGGGAGTTGGACAGCGGTCCGCACCCGTCGATTTCTGCTTGCAATTAATAAAAATTTTTATGAGAAAAGGAATGCAACATGGCAGACATATTCGATTTATTCCGTAAAATAGAAAAAGGCGGTGCGTTAAGTACTGCACCGATCACACATATCGTAGCCGGACTTGGAAATCCTGGGAACGAGTACCTGAAAACAAGGCACAACGCCGGTTTTTTGACTATTGATTACCTTTCCGAAAAATTAAATTTCAGAGTGGATCGTGCGAAATTCAGGGCGCTGACCGGCGAGGTTACGATTGCAGGAAACCGTGTGCTTGTCATGAAGCCTCAAACCTACATGAATCTTTCCGGCGAGGCTGTATCCGAAGCGGCAAATTTCTATAAAATTCCTCCGGAAAATATTATCGTGATCTGCGATGACATAAATTTAGCTCCCGGTAAGCTTCGTATTCGCAAAAAGGGAAGCGATGGCGGTCAGAAGGGACTCCGCTCCATTATCGAAAGGCTGGGAAGCGATGCTTTCCCGAGAATACGCATGGGAGTGGGAGCAAAGCCACATCCTGATTACGATCTCGCCGCATGGGTACTGGGCGAGATCAGCGGTCCCGACCGTGAAGCCTTCTCTGATGCCATGGGCAGGGCGGCGTCGGCACTTGAAGTTGTTGTTTCCGGTGACATCGACAAAGCCATGAATTTATATAACTGAGGGGATCACATGAGCGAAAAAATATCCGTTATTTCAGAGAGCATACAGCTTGAGAGAGAATTTGACGATATATTAAAGGCTATATGCGGCAGAGGTGAGGAGCTTGTTCACCCCATTGCAGTAAACGGTCTTTCCGAGGGCGCGAGGGCGGTCTTTTACAGCGGAATCATAAAGAATATCAGAGGGAAATTCGGACTTCCGGCTCTCATCATCGTCCCCGATGAAAAGGACGGTCTTCGCCTTAACAATTCACTGTCTGAGCTTGGGCTTACCCCTCTTATGTATCCTCTCCGGGATTTCGTTTTTCACAATATTACAGCATCCCGCGAATATGAATACGAGCGCCTTCGTGTCCTTTCTGCCTTTGCAAATGCAGGTGAAAAAGGGACTCCCTATGACTGCGTTATAGCCACCCCCGACAGCGTCATGCAGTATACAATGCCCATCGAAACCTTAAAGGCGACCACTATCACGGTAGATATAAACAAGCCTCTTAATCTGCCGGAGCTTCGGGCATCCCTTGAAGCCTGCGGATATACCCACAGCGAGCTTGTGGACGGTGTAGGGCAGTACTCGGTGCGCGGCGGAATAGTGGATATTTTTCCGCCTTACGGGGAATATCCCATAAGAATCGAGCTTTTCGATGACGAGATCGACCGAATGGGCAGCTTCGATATAATGACTCAGCGTAATATCGAGAATATTTCCACCTTTACCGTCACTCCTGCCCGTGAAATTGTGGCATCGGATAAGTCCCGTGCTGATATTGCCGCGGCTGTAAAGGCACAGCTGAAAAAGGCGGAGGATGAACGAGTCATCGGCTCACTGCAGGCGGAGCTTGAGGCAATAAAGGGCGGCGTGGAGCTTAACTTTATTGACAAATACATCTCCATTGTCTACCCCGAGGCGACCACTCTCGCTGATTACGTAAAATACGGTGCGGAATCATGCAGACTTATGCATCCGCTCATTTTCATCCAAGAGGAAAACAACTGTCTTGACCGTATGAAAACCTATGATTTTCATATCGGCAGTGAGGTCGAGGGGATGCTTGAACGGTGCGAAATTTCCTCGCGCTATGCGGACTATGCGAGAAATGCCGATTGGTTTTCCGCTTTTACCGACAGAAGCGGTGCACTTCTTTTAAATACCTTTACCCCGAATCACACGGGAAGAAAGCTGTCGGGGCTTTACTCATTCCGAACAAAGCAGACTGTGTCCTACGCCGACAATTTTGAGCTGCTGGCAGAGGATCTAACCGGCTATCAGGCTGGAAAATACCGCACCGTGGTCCTTACGGAAAACGAGGTTGCGGCGAAGAACATCATTGCCGAGCTGACCGAGCGTGGCATAAGTGCCGTGGGCGGTGAGCGCGAATACGGCATTCTCAGCCTTCCCGAATCGGTGACATTAGTGCTTTCCGGCGTGAATCTTGTGGGCTTTGAGCTGGCATCATCGCGGTTCGCCCTGCTTTCAACCTATCAGAATCCAAGCTCCTATTCGAGGACCATTCTCTCACGTTCCAAGAAGGCAAAAAATAACCGTTCATCTCAGGAAAAAATTCTCTCATACAACGATATTACCCCCGGCGATTTTGTGGTTCACGCAAATCACGGTATCGGCATGTACATGGGTATTGAGCAGCTTACCGTTGTGGGGGTGACCAAGGACTACATCAAGATAAAATACGCCGGTGACGACCTACTCTACCTTCCCACAGACCAGCTTGATATGGTTTCAAAATACATCGGCGCACACACGGAAAACGGCGGTGTACGGCTGTCGAAAATGGGCGGTACGGATTGGGTTCGTTCCAAGACAAAGGCAAAGGCGGCGGCAAAGGAAATGGCGAAGGAGCTTATAAAGCTCTATGCCGAGCGTCAGCGCAAGGAGGGCTTTGCATTCCTTCCCGATGACGACATGAGCCGTGAATTCGATGCCGCCTTCGAGTACGAGGAAACCGAGGGACAGCTTGAATCTATAAAGGAGATCAAGCGCGATATGGAAAGCCGTGTGCCTATGGACAGACTCCTTTGCGGTGACGTGGGCTTCGGCAAAACCGAGGTTGCCGTTCGCGCGGCGTTCAAGGCTGTTATGAGCGGTAAGCAGGTGGCGATTTTAGTGCCTACCACAATTCTTGCCATGCAGCATTATCAGACTATCCTTTCCCGGATGCGCGGTTTTCCCGTGACCGTTGACATGGTGTCACGGTTCCGCACCCCGAAACAGCAGCAGGAAACTCTCCGCGCGCTCCGACGTGGTGACGTTGACATAATTGTGGGAACCCACCGACTTGTATCAAAGGATGTGGTCTTCCGCGATCTTGGGCTTGTAATTATTGACGAGGAACAGCGTTTCGGCGTTGCGCACAAGGAAAAATTAAAGCAGATTTCAGCCAATGTTGACGTGCTGACATTAACGGCGACACCTATTCCACGTACCCTCAATATGGCAATGAGCGGCATCCGTGATATGTCTGTCCTCGATGAAGCACCGGGGGACAGATTTCCCGTGCAGACCTTCGTTATGGAGTATGACGACCTTATCATAAATGAAGCCATCAAAAAGGAGCTTCGCCGGGGCGGTCAGGTATTTTTCCTGCACAATAATGTGGAGGATATCGACGGTGTTGCCCTGCGGCTTCAGAGAGCTATCCCCGAGGCAAGGATCGCCGTCGGTCACGGACAAATGGACAAGGAAGCTCTCTCCGATATATGGCGCGGCATGGTCATGGGTGAGATCGATATTTTAGTTTCCACCACTATCATCGAATCGGGCGTTGACGTTCCAAACGCCAATACACTGATTATCGATAACGCGCAGAATCTCGGGCTTTCACAGCTTCATCAGATTCGCGGTCGCGTGGGACGCTCCAGCCGTCGGGCGTGGGCGTATTTCACCTACCCGAGGAATCTTTCCCTTACCGAAATCGCCACTAAACGCCTTTCCGCAATGCGTGAATACACCGAGTTCGGTTCAGGCTTCAAAATCGCACTTCGCGACCTTGAAATCCGCGGTGCAGGAAATCTCCTCGGTGCGGAGCAGCACGGACAGCTTGATTCCGTGGGGTATGACTTATATGTGAAAATCCTTAACGAAGCCGTCCTCGAAGAAAAGGGCGAAGCACCCGAGCCAAAGTTTGAATCGAAGCTCGATATCTCCCTCAACGCATTCCTGCCGGAGAAGTATATCCGCAGCGAGGCGCAGAGAATGGATATTTACAAAAAGATCGCTCATATCGAAAATTCCGAGGACCTTGACGACCTTGCTGATGAATTAATGGACCGTTTCGGTGAGATTCCCGGACCGGCGGATACCCTTCTTTATGTATCCCTTGCGAGGGCGCTTGCAAGCCGTGCGAGAATCCCGAAAATCGAACACAAGGGTGATATTATTTCCGTCATTCCTGAAAGGTTCGATCCGATGATCTGGGCGGCGGCATCGGCAAAGGCGAATATAAATCTGACTTTCCGTATGTCGGGAATCCCGTGTGTAAATTACAAAATAAAGTCGGGACGACCTCTTTACGATATCTGCGAGCTGTTAAAATGCTATCTTGAAGCCGTGGAAAACCAAAATAAAGGGTGAAAACCGCAAATTTTTGAATATTTGTGGTTGAAAATAGTATTGAATTAACTGCGGCAATATGATATAATAGGAACAGCGGATGTTATTAAACTGTGATAGTGACGTTAATGAAGCTTCTTCTGAATATCGAAGTCAATATCAAAAATCAATAAAAAACCCGGCATGGGAAAGAAATATAATTTTTAAGGAGCAAACTGTTATGAAAAACAAGTACGTATCTTTTGGTGAAATAATGTTAAGACTCAAGTCCCCCGGATTTGACAGACTCTTTCAGTCCCCGAGCCTTGAGGCTACCTTCGGCGGCGGTGAGGCTAATGTTGCCGTATCTCTCGCAAACTACGGCTTCGATGCATCCTTCGTAACCGCACTCCCCGACAACGATGTGGGAAAATCCTGTATCCGCGAGATCCGCAAGTACGGTGTTGACACTTCCGCCATTCAGCAGACCAAGGGCAGAATGGGTATCTACTTCCTTGAAGCAGGCTCGTGCCAGCGTCCCTCCAAGGTAGTTTACGACCGCGACTTCTCCTCTTTCTATAACATCAAAGAGGGAGATTTCGACTGGAACACCATTCTCGCCGATGCGAAGTGGTTCCATGTAACCGGTATCACTCCCGCTGTTGGTGCAGGTGTTGCGGCTGAAGCTATAAGAGCACTCAAGATAGCAAAGGAACTCGGCGTTACCACATCCATTGACCTTAATTACCGTGCAAAGCTCTGGAAGTACGGCAAGCGTGCTGACGAGGTTATGCCCGAGCTTACACGCTACATTGACGTTGTTATCGCTAACGAGGAAGACTGCCAGAAGGCTCTCGGCATTACCTCCGACAACAAGCCCGAGCTTGGCGAAATCAACCTTGACTGCTACAAGGAGATTACCGAGAAGGTATTTAAGCTTTACCCCAACGTTAAGACCGTTGCTATCACCCTTCGTGAATCCAAGTCCGCAAACCGCAACCTTTGGAGTGCCTGCATCAATGACGGCAAGGAATTCTACCACAGCCGTACATACGACATCTCCGATATCGTTGACCGCGTAGGCGGCGGCGACTCCTTCGCAGGTGGACTTATTTACGGTCTTTCCACCAAGCCCGATGCGAAATCCGCTCTTGAATTTGCTGTTGGTGCATCCTGCCTCAAGCATACCATCAACGGTGACTTCAACCTTGTTACCGCAGATGAGGTTGAAAAGCTTATTGGCGGCGATGGCACAGGTCGTATCGCAAGATAACATTATTACAAGGCAAAAATCCCCGGCGTTAGTGCACGCTCTTTGAAGGCTGTCTTTGAAAAAAGCAAGAAGAATACGTTACCTGCGCCTGCAAAAACCATGGAGGATCTTATTATGGACGAAAAAATCACCCCCGAAGTTACTGATAACAACCAAGAAAACACACAAACGCCCCCCGTACAGCCAATTGAACCAAAGGAAGAAAATATTCTTGCGGGTATCGTCGGCGCGTTGCTTTTTTCGCTCGTGGGCGGAATTGTCTGGTTTTTACTTTATCAGATCGGTTTCATTGCGGCAATCAGCGGTATTATCGGCGTTGTCTGTGCAATCAAGGGCTATGCCATTTTCGGCAAGCGCGAAAGTGTAAAGGGAGTTATCATCTCGACTGTTATCGCTTTCCTCGTTATTGTGATTGCCTGGTATCTTTGCCTTTCCTATGACGTATACCGCGCATATCAGGAGTGGTATGCAAATGGAGAGGTCGATTTCACGCTTACCTTCTTCGAATCCATTTCCAACGCTCACATTTTCCTCACTGAAGCCGAAATCGCTGTCGCATACCTCAAGGATCTCGGTATCGGCCTGATCTTCTGCGTTGGCGGTGCATTCGGTTACGTCAAAGCGGCTATCGGCAAGGTCAAGAAAAATTAATATTTCAACCGGCAAAAAAGACGATACGGAAATTGCTCCATATCGTCTTTTTTAATGTTCTTTAGCTCATGCGTATTATGCGGGGGAAATATTTTGTTATTTACACCTCTCCAGAAACTCAATTACACCGCTGTTTTTTGCATCATTGTAACCAAGCCCATAGAGATTCCAAAGTTTTGTTTTGTCCTTTTCGATTCTTGAAACATCAATTGGGCAGGATGGGCGTATCGACAGCACACGTCCTGCTCTTTCTTCTTTTTCTACTATGGCGAGAGATTCGTTGTAATCTTTGTGGCGGTTAGCGTTTGCCTCGACGAATTTCTTGTATTTACCGTAGCGAAGCTTTATAAGTGACATCGCCTCGGTTGGCTTCTTCACAAATCCTGCCGGCTGGGTAAGCACTGCCACGCAGAAGTCGCTTTCCGTGAGTGCATGGCGCACAGGAATTGAATCGCAAATTCCACCGTCAAGGAGCTTGCCGTAAGGAGTCTTTACAATTTTGCTGACAAGCGGCAGCGAGCCGGAAGCGTAAACATACTTCATATCGCGTCTGGAATCATCAACCGGGATATACATGGCTTTTCCGGTTTCCACATTCGAGCAGACGGCGATAAGCTTCATATCGTTATTGTTGAAGGTATCGTAATCAAAAAAATCCAGCTTTGCCGGGATGGTTTCGTAAATAAACTTCACGCCGAACATTCCGCCGGTCACAAGCATACTGCGTTTACTGCAGTATCGCCAGTCATCAACATATTCAATGCCGACCCGTCCCGCTCTGCCACGCTGCCAGGATACATAGCTCATAGCGTGTCCCGCACCGGCAGATACTCCGTATATTTTCGGGAATTTTATCCCGTTATCCATAAAGTAATCGAGAACGCCGCAGGTATATAAGCCGCGCATTCCTCCACCTTCAAGTACAAGCGATACCATTTTGTTTCCTTTCATAGGGGAATTTCGTAAATTATAATAAATTCTGCCGCAGGACCTCAAAGCTCGCCACAGCTGCAGCTGATGCTGCTGAAAGGGCAGAAGGAAAATCTCTGCCGTAGTCAAGGCGGATTACAACATCTGACACCGAGAGAATATCAGAGGTGAGTCCCCGTTTTTCGCCGCCTATTGCCAGAAGAAGCGGCTTTTTCAGGTCTGCGTCATAAATGGAAACCGAATTCTTCATGTCACAACAGACGATTTTTACGCCGAGTTTTTTCATAACATCTGCGCACTCCGCCGAAGATTCTGCAATGTAGGTCGGGATAGCCTCCGATGCCCCTGCCGAGGCACGGCATACAATTCCTGCCACGGAAATGAAGCTCCTGGGCGGAAGAATCAGTGCGCTCACACCTGCTGCATAAAGAGAGCGGATGGCATAACCGAAATTATAGGGGTCTTCGATTCCCTCAAGCAGGACGAAAAAACGCTGGTTTTCGGGAATTTCCGATAGGGCTTCGGCTGACAGCAGTGGAATCGTTCTCGCGGTGGTTTCCATGAGAATACCGCCGTGACTTCCTCCGATGGAGAGGGCGTCGATTTCTTCGTCGGTCATGTCGCAGTTAAGGGTGAAATTATATTTAAAGGACATTGCCTTCAGATATGAAAGCTCTTTTTTTCTTGCCTTTATGCGGCTTTTTGCCACCATGATGCGAAGAATTTTTCTATCTGACGCTCCCGATTCGATTGCCGCAATGACCGCTCGTATAGAGGTCATCCCTTCGAAAATCAAATTTTCGGTGAGGCTAAGCTTATCGGCTTCTCTCATCGCAGTTCACGGCGTATCTCCGCCGCCTTTCCGCAGGAATATGCCCCCTCGGAGCATGCACCGTAGAGGCAGGACGGACCGGCTTTCCCGAACAGCAGAGGACAAACCTCACGTACTTCCTTAAGCATTGCGATGGCAAGCTCACGGATCTCCCACTGTGCACGGTTGCAGCAGCGAAGACGGAAAAAATTGTGAAGTGAGCGGACGTTCATAGTCATTATGATTCTTGTATCGCAGGCGTTGGGGAGGACAAAACGTGCATCCTCATTTGCCTTTTTCTCTGCGGCACGCTTTGCTTCCTTTTCATCCATGCCGGCTTCAAGATTTGCTTTCAGATGAGCCGCGGTGAGCTTTTCACGAAGGGATTCGTAGTGACGTGCATCTTCCTCCATAGCGGCGATAAATTCAGCCTTTGCCTCGGGGATTTTTTCAATCTCGGGAGGGGTGATGTAGGAAAAATCGGTCTTTGAAACATATCTTTGACTCTGCACCGAGAAAGATGCTATACGGTGACGTGTGATCTGTGCAAGCAATGCGCGGGACACACCTTCGATACCGAAGGTAAAGCTTGCGTGCTCTACCGGGGATTCATGCCCGAGATCCTCAAGCATTTTTAAAAAGCTTTCGGTCTTTTCGGGAGTCAGATTTTCGTAAAGGGTATCGATATCGCTCTTTGCATAGCAGAGCTTTGCGGCGGCAGCAATCAGCTTGTCCGCATCGGGGGTATAGGTGAGAAGTTTTACGTTCATGATTTTTTCTCTTTCTGCCTGATTTATTCAGGCTTTTCTTATTTCATCGGTTTTGTGCTTTCCGCGTATTTTGAAGAATATCACGCCGAATAAAAATTTTGGCAGTTTCATCATGCGACCAATTCTTGAGGGCTGGCAAATGAGGCGGTAGAACCATTCAAGTCCCAATTTTATGAAGATTTTCGGAGCACGCTTCAAGTTTCCGCTGTATCCGTCAAGGCTTCCGCCAAGGGCAAGGCAGACCTTTACGGTGGTGAGCTTTTCACGGTTGGCAAGTATCCATTTTTCCTGTACTGGGACTCCGAGGCAGATGTAAAGGATATCGGGCGCGGCTTCGTTTATAAGCTCGATGATCTTTTCGTTTTCTTCGCCCTCTTTTTTGAAATAACCGTCGTGAGTACCGACGATTTTGGCATTAGGATAAGTTTCGAGGAGCTTATCTCTCGCTTCTTCGGCAATTCCGGGCTTTGCACCAAGGAAGAAAATCTTTGCGCCTTTTTCATTTGAATACTTGACCATTTCAAGCCCCAAATCATATCCGGCGCATTTCGCCTTGAGTGGGCGACCGAGAATCCTTGAGGCATAAATAACGCCGATTCCGTCAGGGGTTATGAGGTCACCTCCATTGATGACGGGGTAAAGGCTGTTATCCTCAACGCAGGCTTCGATTATTTCGCTGTTCGGAGTGAACACCGCCATTGGTGGAGGGGGCGGATACTGGAGGGTGGCGATTTCTACCCGGTTACGGCAGATCTCCGCCGCTTCGGCAAGGTTTACGTTATCTATGCCGACTCCACGTATTACTATTTTATCGGACATTTCCGCTATTTTCCTTTCGGGATTATATTCTTATGAATGTAAATTTTACCCATTATAAAAATTATACCACATTTTTTTGAAAAATGCAAGGTCATGGCAGAAAAATATATCTGTTCACAACATATACACAATTATGCGGTATAATTATTGTATGTTACATTTGGGGGTGAGGGAATGGAAGTGGAAATAAGCGTCAGAGAGCTTGTAAGCTTTGTCATGAGGCGTGGGAGCGCCGACAAAGCGATAGCGAGCTTTGAGCGTCTTCAGCTGGGCGGAAGACTTCACAGAGCCTATCAAAACAGACAAGAGCTTCCATATACTCCCGAAGTACCTTTGTCCGCGGCTATTGATTTTCGTGACGTCACCTTTAAAATATCCGGACGGGCTGACGGAATTGCTATAGAGGACAGCGGCGCGGTTATAGAGGAAATAAAAACCACGGGAAAAGCTCTCACAGCAGTATCCCCGAAGGATTTCCCCGAATATATGGCGCAGGCGGATATCTATGCCTATATGTATGCTGTCGAGAATAGCCTTTCGGGCGTTACCACCCGAATAACTTTTATAAATACCGCCACAGAGGAATGGAGATCACATGACACATATGTGAGCGTGGACGAGCTTCGCGGGAAAGTGTTTTCCATCCTTGAGGCGTATTATCCCTTTGCGAAATTTATGTCGGAGGGGATGACAAATTTTATTGCCTCGGCGAAAAAAATAAAATTTCCCCATCACGATTACCGCCTTGGTCAGCAGGATATTATCCTTGATACCTTCCGTGCCGTAAGGGGTGGAAAACGGCTGTTTGTCGAAGCTCCCACTGGAATTGGCAAAACCTTATCGGTCTGCTACGGTGCGGTAAAAGCCATCGGCGAAGGGGGCGGAAGGCGGATCTTTTATCTTACCCCTAAATCCACGGTAAGCGAGGCTCCCGATTCGGCGTTCTCGCTTATGCGAGCGCACGGACTTAAATTCCGAAAAATCAATCTCACTTCAAAAGAAAGATGCTGCCTTTGCAGGGATGCTCTCGGTGAATGTTCAAGCGATATCTGCCCTTATTCGAGAGGGCATTATGACAGAGTTAACGATGCTCTTAAAAGACTGCTTGAGGTTTATAACGATATAAATTACGAGGCTATTGCAAGTATTTCAAGAGAGTTCCGGGTCTGCCCACACGAGCTTATGCTTGATGCCGCACTTTTCTGCGATGTCGTTATCTGCGATTGCAATTATCTTTTCGACCCACGGGTATATCTTCGCCGTTTCTTTGATGAAGGATGCGGCAGCGAATCGTCGGTAGCACTCATTGACGAGGCCCACGATCTTGTTGACAGAGCGCGGGAGATGTATTCCGCACGGATCACCCTTTCGGAGTTTGAGCGGCTTTCCGTCTATATTACAAAAAGTGATTTTATACTGTATTTTCCCCTTATCAGTCTAATTGATGAATTCAAAGCACTGGGCGCACGGTGCCGCGAAAACGAATGTATGATGGGTGACGAGGAATGCGGCACGCTCCTTTGCAGCACTCCGTTTCGTGACATAACCGAGGCGGCAGGCGAATTTTACACAGCGGCTATGAAATGGCTGCGGGTGAACGGCGATAACGGTGCAGAGGTCTATATTGACGGACGGAGCCTTACTGCCAGGATTCGTGATGCCGCATTTGAGGCTAAACGTTATTATGAGCTTGTACGGCGGTCGGATGAGAAATTTCTCCATTTTGCTTCCAGACGAGGCAAAAACGTAACGGCGAGAGTTCTGTGTATAGACCCGTCGCGAAAGGTCGACGAGCGGCTTTCACGGGTCGGCTCTTCGGTGCTTCTTTCGGCAACACTGACGCCCATGGAATACTTTTGCGATCTGCTCGGCGGCGAGGATGCAGGCAGGCTTACATTGCCATCCCCCTTTGACAGCGAAAATTTATTCTGCGGCGTGATGAACAAAATCTCAACCCGATATGCTGACCGTGACAGAACTGTATTCGCCATCGGGGAAATCATCGAGCGCACAGTCAGGGCGAAAAACGGAAATTATCTGGTTTTTCTGCCGTCCTACGAGATGCTGCAGCGAACGGTCGCCGCATATACACGAATAGCCAAAAACAGAAAAATCTGCGTTCAGAAGCCGGACATGACAATGTCTGAACGGATGGCGTTTCTTCAAAGCTTTTCCGAAGGCGGCGAGGTTGTGGGCTTTGCAGTTCTCGGCGGAATGTTTTCGGAGAGTATCGACCTTGCCGGGGATAAGCTGATCGGAACGATCATTGTCGGCACCGGACTTGCCGGGCTTAATATTGAAACGAACATCATTGCCGATTACTTCGCGAAAACAAAGGAAGCCGGCTTCGAATATGCTTATCTCTATCCTGCTATGAACAAGGTTCTGCAGGCAATCGGACGTGTCATCCGCTCGGAGGAGGATCGTGGCGTTTGTATTCTCATTGATGACAGATACGCAACGCCACAGTATTCAAGGCTTCTTTGTCGGAGCGTTAAGGGTGTGAAGTTGATTCCCACTGCAGAGATGCTGTCGCCGGCTCTTGATGAATTCTGGAAAAACTGAAAGGGAAAGAAAATGTACATTGACAAAAAGGGAAATCGCCTTTATAAAGGCAATCTTCATACACATACCACCATATCTGACGGAGTAAAGAATCCGGAGGACACAAAGACACTATACAAAGAAAAAGGATACGATTTTATCGCACTTACCGACCATTGGATCTACGGCGAGGGATGCGAAAACGATAAATCCGCTCTTATAACTCTTTCCGGCATAGAGTATCATTTCGGAGATAATGCAGTAAGCGGAGTCTTCCATATCGTGGGCTTCGGTATGAAGAAGGACCCTGGTGTTACACGGGATGATGACGTGCAGACCGCCATTGATAAAATTAATTCTCATGGAGGCGGGGCGATCCTTGCTCATCCGGCATGGTCAATGAATACGCACGATATGATCATGCAGTATCATGGATTCACCGCAACGGAAATATACAATTCTGTATCAGACCTGCCCTTCAACTGCCGTCCTTATTCGGGAATCGTAGTTGATGAGCTTGCAGCGAGAGGGTATATTCTCCCACTTGTTGCCGATGATGATACCCATTTCCACCAAGGTGAGATGGGAAAAGCGTACATTCTCGTAAACCTCGGCAAGGAGGAGGCAACCGCCGAGCGGTTGATTGCCGCCATAAAAGAGGGACACTTTATTGCCACTCAAGGACCGATCTTCGACTTCCGCCGGGAAGGCGACGAAATTGTGGTAGAATGTGAAACCGGAGCGGAAATTGTAACCTTCTTTACCAATCTGCTCTGGGAGAACGACAGAAGTACGGTGGCGGACGGTGAGCCGCTTTACGAGGCGAGATTCAAAATCAAACCGAGGCACACCTTCGTTCGTGCGGAGATTCGTGATAGGGACGGCAAGGTAGGCTTTTCACAGATAATAAAGATTAATTGATGATACAATAAACGTTCACTCAGCGTTCATAATTTTACTGTAGAATTATAAGAGCGTTTTTTGAGATTTAAGGATAGAATATGACGAAATTTCCAAAGCTGTTCCTTGCCCCAATGGCAGGGGTGACGGATTATGCTTTTCGCAGTATTTGCAGAGAATACGGGGCGGAGATTACTTATACAGAGATGCTTTCCGCCAAGGCAATTCATTTTGAAGATAAAAAGACCGCAGTCCTCGGCGAGATTTTCGACGAAGAACAGACGGCGGTGCAGATATTCGGAAAAGAGCCGGACATAATGGCTGAATCGGCGGCAAAGCTTGCCGCTTGCGAATACGCCCATTGTCGCTCGAAGAAGCTGCCCCTTGCCATTGACATAAACATGGGATGTCCTGCGCCTAAGATCATTTCTAACGGAGAAGGCTCTGCGCTTTTGAAGACTCCCCATATTGCCGAGGAGATCGTCCGTAAAGTGAAAAGGGCGGTGGAGTCGGTGAACCCGGAGATTCCGGTAACGGTGAAGATGCGTATCGGCTGGGATGAGGCAAACATCTGCGGCGTTGATTTCGCAAAGCGGATGGAGGCAGCGGGAGCGGATCTTATTACAGTCCACGGACGGACGAGAGAAGGGCGTTTCTCCGCGCCGATCAACTTTGCCGAAATGGCTGCAATCAAAGCTGCCATTAAAATACCGATGATAGGCAACGGCGAAATTTTTACTGCCGACGATAGCCGTCGGATGTTCGAGCGGACGGGATGTGACGGCGTTATGTGCGGTCGCGGAGCTATGGGCAATCCGTGGATCTTCTCGGCACTCCGAACGCAGTTATACGGCGGTGAGTACGTACCGCCCACTGATGAGGAGCGGATAAAAACCGCTATGCGGCAGCTTGATATGACGGTTGCTCACAAGGGAGAGAAGCTTGGGGTGCTTCAATGCCGAGGACAGCTGTCATGGTATCTTAAGGGAATAAGAGGCTCTGCCTCGGCAAGAGCGGCACTTAACTCTGCCGTTACGCGCGACGAAATGGCTGAGATACTCAACGGATGTATCTGATAACTTTACTGTAACCAGCCGAAAGGAGGTGATTTTCACTGTGAGAGGACAATTCAATACTCCCGAGGAGGATGCGCTTATCGATGCCTGCAAAAACGGTGACAGAACGGCTTTCGGCGAGCTTATTTCGAAATATGAGCGCCTTGTTTACACTACAGTCTGTCTTAAGCTTGGCGGCGCAAGCGATGCACTTGACGTGTCCCAGGAGGTCTTTATCAAGCTGTGGCGATATATTGGAAAATACAGAGGTGACTGCCGTTTTTCCACATGGGTGTATAAAATCGCCGTAAACGCATCCCTTGATTTTCTCCGGAAGGAGAAGAATAATGCTTCTGACATAGTGCCTGTCTTTACAGACGGCGACGGGGATGAAACTGCAGTGGAGATCGCCGATGAAAATGCGGCTGCACCTGAAAAGTATGCGGAAAAGAATGAGCAGATAGCCGCTGTGCGTGAAGCTATTGAGCTTCTTTCTTCGGAACAGCGTGAGATAATAATTCTACGTGATATTGAGGGATATTCATACGATGAGATCTCCGAAATGCTGCGGCTTGAAATCGGTACAGTCAAATCAAGACTTAACCGAGCGAGGGGAAATTTACGTGAAATTCTTCTTGAACGGGGTGCGGACAAGCTTATATAAAATAAAATTTAAAAAATCGGGAACAAAATCACAGCATCTCCCGTCTAAATATATGTGAGCAAATATGCCCTTTAAAATGAAAGGAAAAATATACATGAAAACCACCAAAAAGCCGATCAACTGTGAATCGGCTAAAGAGATTATGTTTGACTACCTGGACGGTGTGGCATCGAAGACAGAGGCATCGTCGCTGGAGTATCACATTTCGTCATGTGAAGACTGCAAAAAAGAGCTTGATGAGCGGAAAAATATACTTGATACGGTCAAGCTTACAGCAGTTGATCCACCTAAGGGACTTAAGAACAGTGTGATGGCGAAAATCGGTAATATTCCGCAGGAAAAAGCGGGGTGGAGATTTATTCCCTCATCACGGACTGTATCGGCATTGGCTATTGCCGCCTGCGCTGTAATAATGCTTGCCGTCGGCTTCCGCAGTATGCTGTTCTCTGATATTGCCGTTGACGGCGAGCCGAAAACAAACGAAGGAAATACCGTTTATACCTCATCCATTCCCGCACTGAGTACTGCGGCGGTAAGGCTGACCGATGCATATGCCCACTCGGTCAAGGAAGCTGACGCTTCCGGGCTTCCGTCGAAGATATTGGAAATCACAACATACGGTTCTGCCACTATAGACGGTGATGCCGATAATAATTCCATAAAAATTTCCATGGGTGAAAGCGGCTCTCAAATTGAAAAAGTTTATGATGATGCCGTAAGCTCGGTTGACGATAATGTAGGCATTGTGGTGGGATATGCCGATTCTTTTGCAGGAATTATTTCCGAAAATGAAGAATCCGAAGTGGAATTTGCAGGACTAAAGTGCGAATCCTATACTGTAACCGAAAACTGTGTTGCTCTTGCCGCACAGCTTCTTAAAGGTGAAATTGTCGGAAATGCGCCTTGGCGGGTATATTTGCCGTCGGGAGTTGAAATTTCCGAACTTCAGCTGATCATTCTTGAAAAATAAAGGATCGATTTATGATACCATATGTAGTAGGCGGTGCAGTTATCACCGCCGTACTTGTTCTTTTGCTGACGGCAACCTCAAGTAAACTGAAGCTGCGGCGGTATTTCTTTAGATCCGCAAAGGTTTCGGAGGAGATTTCAATTGTCCATGTCAGCGACCTTCACGAATCACGTTTTGGAAACAAAGAGGAAAAACTTATATCCTTGATCCGTTCCGTTTCTCCCGATATTATTGTGATTACCGGAGATATGGTGGAGGACAGAGGAAAATGCCAAGGGATACTCTCCGATGCGAATCCTGCCCGTCACTTTTTTGAAGGTGCTGTGAAAATTGCCCCGTGTTATGCGGTGCTCGGTAATCATGAGCGGTTTATTGATGGTATCGACGGGCTTTTCGCGGAGCTTGACAAAATCGGGATCAAATTGCTCCATCCGGTAAAGGGAGAGGGGATCGTCACTGTAAATCACGGTGAAATGCTCATCTGCGGCGCGGCTGATCCATATTTCACCTATGATGCCATAAATCGGCGCGAGAGAAAAATCAGTCAGCTCTTTGCCGAAGATAAGGATACCGGAAACGAAAAAATCCAGAATTGGCGGCGGAAGATTGAGGCTGCCGCAGACGGTATAAGCAAAGAAAAATCACTGACCGTACTTCTCTCCCACCGCCCCGAGGAGTATGGGCTTTATGAGAAAATCGGCTTTGATGTTGTTTTCTCCGGCCAAGCACACGGCGGTCAATGGCGACTTCCGCCGTTTATAAACGGAGTTTATGCGCCTCATCAGGGGGTTTTTCCCAATCACGCCGGCGGTGCATACAACCTTAAAAATGGGCTTCACATTGTATCTCGAGGACTTTCAAAAAAGCGGATGGTTCGTATTTTTAACCGTCCCGAGGTTTGCCTTTTAAAAATTGTTCCGGAGTATAAGGAGAAAATATGAGAATAATCACACTTACTTTGAATCCTGCTTATGATATGCACTGCGAAATTTCGGAGTTCTTTGCGGAGAAGGAAAACACAGTGGAATCCTGCATCCGCTCTGTGGGCGGAAAGGGGATCAATATAACAAGAGCGCTCCTCCAAAACGGAGTTGCAAATACCCCTCTTTTGATTCTTGGCGAAGATAACGCCGCAGAGTTTACCCGTGACATGGCATCGGAGGGGATAAATGAGCCTATCATTATGGCGGTAAAGGGCAGAATCCGCGAAAATATTACCGTTCATCCGAGAGTAGGCAAAGAAACGCGTATCAGCTTCAGGGGCTTTTCGGTAGCCTCCGGTATTCTCGACGAGGTGTACACGCTTATTGCACCGAAAGCCGGTGATACGGTGACCTTCACGGGAAGCTTGCCTTCCGGAATATCTTCCGACGAAGCCGAGGACTTTCTTGCCAGATTAAAAAATGACGGAGTGAAACTGGTCATCGACTCAAAGTCGATTTCCCTCGAAGCGCTCCGCCGGCTGAAGCCATGGCTTATAAAGCCCAACGATGAAGAAATTGCCGCATATATGGGCGAGCTTGATGGAGAGGGCATTATAAGCGCCGCAAGGTCACTTCACGCCGACGGTATTGAAAATGCCATTATCAGCCTTGGCGCCAAAGGCGCTATTCTTGCCTGCAATGAGGGCGTATTTGAGGCGCATCCGCCTAAGGTTGAGGTGCGCTCCACCATCGGTGCGGGAGATTCGCTGATTGCCGGATTTATTGCCGCTGACGGGAAGACTGCCGATGAACGGTTAAGGATGGGAATTGCCTACGGCTCTGCCGCTTGCATGCGAGAGGGAACCAATCCTCCGCTTCCAGAGGACATAGCCGAAATCGCCGCTAAGATTGAAGTGCGGAAAATAGGTTGAATATAAGATCGGGGATGCAGCCATTGCTGCAGACCTGTGTTTGCCGAAAAAGTGGTTTGTCAAAATAGATTCCGTCATTTTACATAAAAACAAAGCATTTAAAAAGCCTCTCCCGCTTGCAATACCGCAAAAGCGGTATTGCTGGAGAGAACGTGGCAGCCGGAGGCTGACGGAGAGGGATTTTAGCATATATTTACCCTCTCAGTCGCCTACGACGACAGCTCCCCCATAAGGGGAGCCTTATTCAGTTGCGCAACCTTTTGGAATTGCTTTTTAGCAAGATGTGTGTTTTATCCTAAAATTGCCATTTTTATATAGGAGAGATACTCACGCACCATGCTTACATAGTGATGGGCGAAGGATACGTGAGGCGCGGCGCATACCTCCATAGGGAGCCCGTACCTATCGGACATCGCAGAGATTCGCGGCAAGTGGAATGAGGTGGATATCCCGATAATCTTCTTGCCTTCAAGCCCCATTTCGAAGATCATCTCTTTAGTGAATCTGATGTTTTCGCTGGTGGAGTGTGACTCTGATTCCATGATTATTCGCTGGCTGTCAATGCCGAGATCTATGAGATATTGACGCATGGCAAGAGCCTCGGGGACGGTTTCATTGGATCCCTGTCCGCCACTGACGATACACATAGCCTCGGGCAACCGTGTCAGAAGCTCATAGGCGGTATTCAGCCTTAAAGCTAAGGTTTTACCGGGAGTCATTCCGTTTGTATGGCATCCGAAGATCATCACTACGGTGTCCTCACCCATATATCCCTCATCGAAATTTTTGATGTAATGTTCGGGCGTCATGGCAGAATCAAAGCCGATGTAACACCAAAATGCGATAACTGACAGAATATACACTAAAAGCAGAACGGCGAACGCTATTTTAAGCGGGCGGTAGGCTTTTTTGAGAAGCTTCTTCAGCTTATTCCGAAAGATTATCGGAAGAAGCACACATCCTATCATAAAAAGAGCGAAAATAGATGTAAGAGGCGTGTCGATTCCGCATAAGAAGAAAATAAGGTAAATAATGTAGTAAAGGCAAATAAGAGCCGAGGACAGGGCAATTACTATGCCGCTTGGCGTGAATTTAAGTTTATTCTTCATTTTCACCTAACAGTTTTTCAAGGAATGGCGATACACCGAGTGCGGAACACATTGCCTTGTATTCATCATATGCCCGTTTTTTTGCCTCGGCTGATTTCTTACTGCTTCTGACCGCCCGAAGCATTACATTTTTAGGAGTTTCGTCCGGGTCGATAAGCTCAAGGGCGGTCACACTATAGCCTTCGGCTTCAAGTCTTTTGGCACGAAGAGCATCGGTCATAACGTCGCAGAGCTTTTGCTTCAAAATTGGCTGTGAGAGGACAAATGATAAGGTCTCACGCATAGGCGCATCTGCAGGCTCGGACAACTGTTTTGACATTTCATGGTGACAGCAGGGGGTGGAGAGAATGACGGTCGTTCCCCACTTTACCGCGTTCCCAAGGACGATATCTGTGGCGATATCGCATGCGTGGAGCGAGATTACCATATCGGGAGCTTTCTCGGGACGGTACTCGTTTATGTTGCCGCTGACAAAGCGGAGATTCTTGAAATTCAGCCGTTTTGCCACATCCGCACAGTAGGCAACCACGTCGGATTTTAAGTCTACGCCCACGATTTCCACATCGCGCCCGAGAATTTTGGTGAAGTAATAATAAACAGCGAAGGTGAGGTAACTTTTTCCGCAGCAAAGGTCATAGATGACCGGCGGACGGTCAGATGGGAGCTTGTCCGTGACATCACGGAGAATTTCGAGAAAACGGTTGATCTGGCGGAATTTCGCCTGCTTTTTGTCGTGAATTCTGCCGTTTTTATCGGTGATGCCAAGCTCTTTCAAAAAAGCAATATCGCTTTCACTGTCGAGAATGTATTTTTTGCCCTCCCGACAGACATCGACTTCGACGGCATCTTTCCCGATTTTATCAATAATATGGATACTTCCGGACTTTGAACGCTTGATTTCAGCCTCACCGGCTGTTGTGATAATATTTACCTGTCTGTATTCCTCGGATGCCATGGCGGCAAGCAGTGCTGCTGTGTCTGCGAGAGCTTCTCCGGAGAAGGCAAAATTTCTGCGGTAGGTTTTATTGTCTTTTGTGAACTTTTCAACAGCAAGAATAAGACTGCCGTCGGATTTTTTTGCGGGAGAGGCGGTTTCCTTTATTACATCCTTGGCTTCTGCCTTGGAGAATATGGCTTTCTTCAGAATCTTTCGGGACAGCACCCCCGAGAATAATGCTTCAAGCTTTTCTGCCGACATTTTTACAAATCCTTTCATGAATGCTTCGACTCTATTAATTATACCATGAACTCGCCTTTATGTACATGGCTTTATTGTAAATTTTTATATTTCTAATAATTCACAAATTAACTGTTTACTTTTTTGTCTATATGTTGTATAATCATTTGTATAGAATAATTTGGAGGTACGAAAAAGATGAATGTGCGGCGGATTCTTAAATCTGTGGGTGGTGCAATTTTTTATTTCATGGTGTATTTGATCTGTCAGAGATTTGTGGGAACTGTTGCTGCGTATATGGTTAGTTCTGTTTATTCCTTTGTATACACCTATTCGTCCATTGATCCCACTGCAGGTGTTGATGCTTTGGATCCTAACTATTTTGAAGAGATCCTGACTGCCGTGACAGAGGCAACCACTACCTTTGTTAACGATAATCTGTTTCCCATCTCAATAGTAGCCGCTATTTTTACGCTGCTTGTTTATTTTCTCATATTCAAACTGCGCAGGAAGAAATTTTGCGAGGAAGTCGGCATTTCAAAAATGAACGGACTTAATTATCCTATTGCCATTATTCTGGGAATTACGCTTAATTTCCTTGTCATGGGCATTTTCGCCGTTCTTCCCATTCCGGAAAAGCTTATGGAGGACTACGCCAACGCTTCCGCTCCCATACTCGAAAACGCTATGGCTCCTGCTGCGATAATTTTTACGGTGATCATTACTCCGCTTTTTGAGGAAATCGTTTTCCGCGGACTCATTTATTCAAGGCTCAAAAGATGTATGCCCATGCTTGGGGCGATGATCCTTTCGTCATTCGTATTCGGCGCAATGCACGGAACGTCAGTTGTATGGGTGACATATGCGTGTGTCTTTGGATTTTTCCTTGCATGGATCTACGAAAAATGTGAAAGCCTACTCGCTTCAATTCTTCTTCACATGGGCTTCAACGCGGTTGGCATACTTACAGCCGTATTACCGGAGGAGATTGCCGGATATGTGGTACTGGCTTTGGTGGTTGTATCCGTACCGGTAAGTGTACTGCTTATTTTTGCGATCAACAAGCGTTCGAATAGAAAAATTGAAATCGGTATGCCGAAATTGCAAGAGGATAACGAAAACTGATATGAAAGGAATGATCATAAAATGATTATTATAGGCGAAAAATTAAACAGCTCGATTCCAAGCGCATTTGCCGCCATGCAGGAAGGCGATGAGGCGATCATAAATTTGATTAAGCTGCAAAGTGAGGCCGGTGCAAAATATCTTGACATCAACACTGCCATGTTCGAGGACAAAGAGGCGGAAATAATGAAAAAGGTTGCAAGTCTGGTTCTTGCTAACAGCGAATGTGGGCTTATGCTGGATTCTCCTGCGACGGAGGTGCTATGTCGGGTGATCGAGGAGTTCTCGGGGGCTGATATAATACTGAACTCGGTGACTGCTGACGAACGTATTGACGAGCTTGCTCCCATTGCCGCAAAATACGACTGTGGTATAGTTGTCCTTCCGATGGATGTAAACGGTATTCCTGAAACCGCCGACGGACGGCTTGAGTGCGCAAAGACCGCCATCGCAAAACTTACCGCGGCAGGAGTTAAAGAAGAAAATATATACGTGGACGCTATTTGCGAAACCCTCGCTACCTGCGACACCAACGGAAAGACCGCCCTTGATGTGATTGCAAAAATCAAGGAAAGCACTTCGGCGAAGACCACCTGCGGACTGTCGAACGTTTCTTTCGGACTTCCGAAGCGAGGCGTGCTGAACGGTGCATTTCTGACGGTAGCGCTGTACAACGGACTTGATTCGGCGATTATTGACCCTACTTCAAAGGAAATACGCAAGTCCCTTTTCGCCGGTGAAGCCATCCTGGGCAGGGACGAATACTGTATGGAATACATAAATTTTGCAAGAGAAGAGCTTATGCAGTAAAATTTCGGTAAATTTACAAATACCTCTTGAAATTATTGAATTAATAGGGTATAATATATTAGACTAAAATTATGTAGACCACAAAATGAGGTGGAGAATGGAGATTATTATGTGGAATTTCTTTTTAAGTGCAGCTGACGGTGCTGCGGGAGCAGGTACTGATGGTACGGTAAATCCGGGTGGAAGCATGACTATGACGATCATTATGCTTGTAGCGATGGTTGCGATTTTCTATTTCTTTGTGTACAGACCCCAGAAGAAGCAGGAAAAGGCAACTGCGGCTATGCGTGATTCCCTTCAGGTAGGCGATGAGATCACTACCATCGGTGGAATTATCGGTAAAATCGTAAGCATCAAGGAAGAAACAGTTATGATCGAAACCGGTCGCGACGGTACAAAGATTCGAATTTTACGTTCTGCTATCAAGAATGTTGACGTAAAGGCAGAGGACTGCTGACATAAGAATTCTTTTCAAAGCATATGATTTAGCGATGAATTTATATGCTTGGAGGGATTTTATTGTTTAATTTAAAACTCGGCGATGAAAAGAGCAGAGAAAAGGGTACTCTTTTCGGTATTCTGCGAGGAACTCTTTTCGGAGTGATCGCGGCTTTTCTGTCAGCGCTTGTTTTTACATTTGTGGCGCTGATGAACGAAGACCCGGATAAGCTTACTTCCGGACTTGCCTACGCGGCTCTTCTTATCGGCGCACTGACATCGGGAATTACTTCTGCAAAAGCGGGGATGAATCCCATTCTTGCTTCTGCCTTATCGGGCGGAGGATATTCCCTCATTGTCTGGCTGGCATCTATTCCATTTAGAGTGGACGGTGAGCCGGGCATTTCACCTATCGTTTCACTGCTCATTTATCTTGGATGCGTGGCTCTTTCGGCTGTCTGCGGACTTGTTTTCAGACGCAGACCGGCAAAGCTCACTTCTATAAAGAAAAGTCCTGCGGCGATGGTGAGAAAACAGCTGGGACGCCGGGGATGATCACGGCATCTGAAATTGCATATCCCACTTGTGGAAAGGAACTTTAAAATGGTACATACTTTTAAAATCGGCGGGCATAGGATCGCATATGACAGTGTAAGCGGATATGTGCTCCCATTGTCAGAGCTTACCTTCAAAATGCTCGATTATATTACACTTCCCATGCCGGCAGAGTGTTCGTCAGCACTTCGCTATGACCTTGCGAAGTATGACAGTGCGGAGATCCGCGAGGAATACAGCCGCATATACGAGCTTTACCGCGACGGCAAGCTGTTTGCCGAGGACGAGGAAGAAAACCACGAGTACGACGGTGCTGTTATTATGCTTGGTGATACTGTCATAAACTCCGGCGGGCCTGACCTTGTGGAGACTGTAGAAAGGTTGGCTGCGGGAAATAAAGACTGCACGCTTCGCATAAGAACTGCTCACTCCGGCGAGGGTGCTTTTTCTGCAAACGACCTTCCGAAACTCGAAAAGGCGCTTGTTGAGCTTGCAAAATTACAGCTTCGTCGAGGCAGAACGGATGGCGAGGCGCCCGTCAAGGTCTTTACCAAGCTTGAAGCCGCGGAACATACCGATGACAAGTGCAAATTTTGCTGGGCAAAAAGGCTTTGCTCCGAGAGTGAGCCGCACAATGTTATATGTGAGCTTG
Source organism: Candidatus Flemingiibacterium sp. (assembly GCA_045649205.1). GTDB lineage: Bacteria > Bacillota > Clostridia > Oscillospirales > CAG-272 > Flemingiibacterium. The sequence continues at coordinate 65,115 of JAZRPJ010000187.1, read as the reverse complement.
AAAAGAAGAGAATTGAGTGCCGCATGATAACCGATTCAGAGGCGTAAAATAAAGTTAAGTATAATTATAAAATCAGCGAATTATTTTCGCTGATTTTTCTTTTTCCGGAATTTTCCTGCTTGCTTGTCCGTATAATTAATTAGAGAAGCGGAGGAATTGGCATGACAAAGGTGGACGAGATACCGAAAGAGCTTTTTCACTGTTTACCGGATTCTGTATGCCGTGGAATTTTTAACCTTGTGGAAGAGGGGAAAATCATATTTCCAAGTTTGGCGGAAATAAGGTTAAGAGTCGGCGGCACTTCGAGCTTGACCTGCGGCGGTGAAAATATACCCATGGGAGTCACACTTGACAGCAAAGAAATGGGAGAATGTGTGGTAAAGCTTTGCCACGGTTCACGCTACAGCCATGAGAATACAATAAGATCCGGGTATATCGTATACGACGGCGGCGTGCGCATCGGGGTTTGCGGAACCTTCAGTGCAGACGGCAAGGGAATACGGGATATAACCTCGCTGAATATACGAATCCCTCATATAGTTCGCGGAGTGAGCGATAAGGTCATTGATGCTTGCTTCACCACTGCAGGAATCAAATCCCTTCTTATATATTCGTCGCCGGGAGCAGGAAAAACCACGCTTTTACGGGATTTGGCGGCAAGACTGTCGGGTGAATATATGCGACGGGTGGCACTTATTGACACAAGAGGGGAGCTTTACATAAAAGAGATGTTCGAGGGCGGTATCTGCGATGTCTTGACGGGATATCCGCGTGGGATGGGAATGGAAATCGCAACAAGAACTCTCTCTCCGGAGGTCATAATCTGCGATGAGCTTGGAGATATGGACGAGGCGAGGAAAATACTTGATGCCCAGAATACTGGTGTTCCAATAATTGCCTCTGCTCACGGTGACAGCCTTGAGGGGCTTATTTGCCGGCCAAGCATCAGGCTTCTTCACGATAATAGAATTTTTGACGGTTACATGAAAATATCGAGAAAGAGAGTAAACGGCAAATTGGCAAATTCCTTTTCATTTCAATATACAGCTTTTGAGGAGGTGGAAGCTTGAAGCTTTTTTAATAGCTGTTCTGTTCTTGACATGCCTATTCGGGGGATTTTTCATTTCCTCGGTTTATCGCAAACGGACAGAACAGCTTGAAGGATTTCGGGATCTAATCAGTTTCACCGGGGCGCAGATCGAAGGGTATCTTACACCGACCCACAAGATTTTTGCCATGTTCAGAAATAAGGCCCTGCAAAAATCGGGATTTCTTGATGACTTACAAAACCGCGGCTGGAGAAATGCGCTCGATAACTGTCGGGGGAAGCTGTTTCTGTTGGAACGGGAGCTTGATGAGTTAGGGAGCTTTTTTTCGCAGCTTGGGACGTGCGACACGGAAAGCGCTATAAGGCACTGTAATTATTACAGACAAGTATTCGGTGAGCTGGCGGTCGGGGCACGAGCTGATCTTCCTTCAAAGACGAAGCTTTGTCGCTCTCTGGGATTTGTTATCGGAGTAATGCTTGCGGTGCTGTTTATATAGTGTATCTGCAGAATGGAGATTCATATGGATGTTAGTCTGATATTAAAGGTTGCCGGCATCGGTCTTACGGTGAGCATTGCTTATCAGCTGCTTGCAAAATACGGACGTGATGAGCAGGCGGTTCTCGTGTCCCTTTCGGGAATTATAATTATTATGCTGATGCTTATGGATAAGCTGTCTGCTCTTTTTGCAGGCATACGCGCCACATTTGGACTGTGATGCTTAAATACTGCGGAGTGGCTGTATGCGCCGTGATTTGCATTACGCTGTTAAAAAATCACAAGGGGGAGCTTGCATCTTCTGTAGGGATATTCACATCGGTCATTCTCGTATCGGCAGCTATCGGCGAATTTACTCCGGCGTTCGACTTCGTTTCCGAGGCTGTATCGAAAACGGGATTTAGCGGATACTTCACGACTCTAATGAAAGCCATGGGTGTTACTATGACAGTGCAGTTTACGTCGGAGGTCTGCAGGGACTGCGGTGAGAGTGGGATCGCCTCAAAATTGGAGCTTGCCGGGAAGGCGGAGGTTATGATTTTGTGCCTGCCTTTTATTGAGGAGCTTATTTCCTTGGCGGCGGATATTATGAATACATGAAACTGAAATTTTTTATTGTTTTCATCGTTTTTACGATTTTTACTGTGGGTGTGAGTGCTGCTGAGGAATACAGCATAGATGAATTCGATACCGGTACGGTTATAGATGCACTTCCCGACGAAGTCAGGGAGAAGCTTCCGAGTGGGGAGCTGTTTTCCGCTGAGGGCTTTTCGGAGCGGTTTTCATTTGATTATTTCTGGAGCTTTTTTACGGATACTTTATCGTCAGCAATCACGCCTGCACTTAAAAATTTTACATCAATTTTAGGGCTTGTGCTTCTTTCAGCGGCACTTTCGGCGTTTAAGGGATTGATGAAGTCAGATACGGTAGTTACGGCATTTGAGCTGGTTTCAGAGCTTTGCATACTGCTCACCGTTTATAAAACCGCCGTATCGCTTACCGCACGGGTAGGTAGCTTCCTTACGCAGCTGGGAACGGTCATATCGGCTATGGTTCCCACCATGCTTGCCATAGGTACGGCAGGAGGAAACAGCACTGCATCCGCAGTATCAGCTAACGCGATGATGATTGGCGTGACCTTTATCGAAGGAGTCGCTGCTGCCGGACTTTTTCCCATACTTAAGCTTTGCTTTGGTATGAGTGTATTCTCGGGAATGGGAAGCGGAATACGCCTTGACGGTATAACAAGACTTATACGAAATCTATTCACATGGATAATGGGATTTATTGCGGCGGCAATTTCGGCGGTGATGACCTTTCAAAACTCCATTGCCTTAAAGGCGGACAGCCTATCTGTGAGAGCTGTGAAATTTGCGGCGTCAAGCACAGTCCCGGTGGCAGGCGGAATTGCGTCGGATGCAGTTTCGGCAGTGGCAGGGAGTATTTCTCTTATAAAGGGAAGTGTCGGATGGGGCGGCGTGATTATTCTTGCTGTAATGATCTTGCCGGTCATTACGGAGATTTTACTGATTCGCTTCGGCGTTGTCATTTCTTCCACGGCGGCGGATATTATCGGACTTGGGAGAGAAAAACGTATGCTTGACGAAATGAGCGGGCTATTCGGTTTCCTCGCGGCAATATGTGTGATATGCGGACTGATGTTTATTTATGCACTTGCACTGTTTGCAAAGAGTACCACTGCCATAGCAGGCGGAAATATATAAGGGGATGATTTGGAGTGATGCAGATTAAGGATTTTGTTCTGTCCCTTATTTCAGCGGCGGCGGTAACCATGATTTGCGAAGGAATCATGCCGGAGGGGGGACTTAAAAAGTATTTAAAATATATATTCGCTCTTTTTATTCTGATTGTACTTCTTTCACCTATAAAGGAGATAATCGGTGGGGTAGGCAGCTTATCGGACATAGCTGCCTACAGCTATGACACCGGGGATTCATCCTATTTGGCAGATGGAATTGTGGCAAAACACATAAAAACAGCGGTCAGCGAGCGTTTTTCTATACCGGAAACGGACATTTTTGTTACATGGCAGAACCCTGGGACGGAGCAGGAGAAGAAACTGATAATAAAAGTGAAAAGCCGATTTGGACTTATAGGCGAGGATATCGTATATTATACGGCCAATAATTTCGGAGTTTTGACGGAGGTAATTATTTATGAATGAAGAGCCTTTCGGACTTTCCCATCTGCTCTCACATTTTCGAGGGAAGAACGGGCTGCTTATAATTTTGGGTGTACTTGCTTTAGTTATTTGCCTTATATTCTTGTCAGAGGGTGAAAATAAGACGGTGGGATATGATTACGGCAGCACCGTGCTGGAGCTTGAAGAAAGGGTAGCCGCGCTGTGCGGTGAGATGTATGGAGTATCGTCTGTATCGGTCATGATAACTCTTGATACGGTTGGCGAAACCAAGTATGCCCAAAACAGTCAGGTTAACAAGGATGCAAGCAATGTAAGTACAAGGTACGAATATGTGTCCGATTCCGGTGGACTTCTGCCAGTAGCGGAGGTGACACCGAGGGTGAGAGGTGTGGCGGTGGTTTGCAGAGGCGGCGGAAACCCGGACATACAGCTTAAGCTGACGGAGCTTTTATCTGCACTGTTCGATATCCCGTCAAGCTCGGTGAGTGTTGCGGAGGGAAAGTGAAATTTTTTGCATAAATCGGAAAGTCACAACATATTTATTAAACAGATAACAATAAATGGAGGTAAATCATGGACGAAAACATTTTAAATGAACAAACTCAGGATACGACGATGGAGCTTGCGGAGCCGGAGGAAAAGAAAAAAAGCCGATTCTCGGAGAGAATGGGCAAACTCCTCGGGGGAATGAAGAAAATCGGCACAAAGAATATAGTAGTGCTGTCATCTCTCGTGCTTATCGGAGGAGCGATAATTCTCAACTTCCTGCTTTTCGGCAACTCACAGCCGGTAGTGGGTGAAGGGGAGCTTCTCGGCAGCGGTGACGGTGGCGAAAATGCGGGAGCGTCTTATGTAGACGATACATATTTCGCTTCGGCGGAGCTTAACCGTAAGCAGGCGCGTGACCAGGCTATTGCTGTACTCCAGACTGTGGTCGAAAGCACCACTGCCGATGCGCTGTCAAAGGAACAGGCAACAGAAGATATAGGGCGGATAGTATCCGAGATCCAGATGGAGGCCAATATCGAAACTCTTGTAAAATCAAAGGGATTTGAAGACTGCGTAGCGGTCATCGGAGAGGGAAGTGCCAGTGTTATAGTCCGTTCCGACGGACTTCTTCCAAATGAGCTGTCGCAGATAAAAGAAATTGTTTATGAGCAGGCAGGCATCGACCCGGTAAGCATCAAAATTATCGAACAGAACGAAATATGAAAAAAACGAGGCTGTCCTACGACAGCCTCAGCTATTTTTTTATTGAAACGGTTCACTCTTCATTCGCTTCTTCCAGATTGCTTTCTTCACTTGGAGTGACGGCATATGCCAGTGCTCTTGAGTAGATAAACAGGGAGATAGCGACGTAAGCCATATATCTGATTGTGGAAATCGAAGATCCGTCACTCAGCTTATCGACACAAATAAGGTTGGGGATCGATGCTGTAAGAAGCAAAATCGGTGCGGTTACTGCTGCTGCCTGATACAGCCCCTTAAGTGGGATGCCGATCTGATTTCTTGCTTCAAATAAGAAGAAAAGCATAGAGGCGATAAGGGCGAATTCTCCGAGAATCTTATCGGGATTGTTCATGAGCAGTTCGGTGTTAAAATAGAGGCGCATGGTTTCGATAGCCGACCAAACCGCAGGGAAAAGCGAGGCTATTGCCAGAGCCGAGGTGCGTTCTCTTTTTTGAAATGCAATGAGAAAGAAAAATATCACAGTAGGAACTACAGAAGCGATAGCCAATACATCTGTAATTTTGGTGGATGTATCGGATCTTGCAACACCCCAGATGAAAAGGAAAAGGTAGACGGCGGTGAGAAAGGCTGAAACACAGGCGGTAAATACGGTGAGGTTTGTGGTGGTAATGAGTGCCGAGGATGCATTTTTTCTTCCTATTATTATGGATGCCAAAACCAGCGCGGCAATAAAGAGCGCTAACAGAATATGGTATACCGTCGGCAGCATACTGCCGCGCATATATACACCGTGCTTATCCGTCTCCAATAAGTTGTTGGTGAGAAAAATTCGAGCAGCGACAGATAGCACTGCCGCACATATCGAAATGAAAAAAAGTGTCAGCGAAAAACGGTTGTACTTTTTCATAACTGTTGTATCCTTTCGCGTAATTTACGTCACTAAATTATTATAACTCCTATATATGAATCTGTTGTGAACATTTTTCCATTACCCGGAAAATATTGAAAATGTATCAGCTTGTGTGCAATGTGCACAAGAAATACTATTAAAGTTTGTGAAAAATTATTTTTTGAAAAAATATATATTTTTGCAAAAACTATTGACTTTACGGCAATAATGGTGTATAATGTAATAGTTGACGTGCGTTTAATGGCGGGAGGTTGCAACAAATCGGTAGAAGCCCGATTGTGTTGGTTAATTTCCGCCGGAGTATGTCCGATATTTAACCGGGCGTTGTCAATCAGATACTATGTTCTGTGAATCAAAGGCTTCGTATAGCCGCGTTTGTGTCTTGCGAACAAGTGCGGTTTTTGTACGGGAACCAAAGAAACACCCGACACAGTGTTTGAGCAAAACCGCCCTCCATTAATGAAAAGGAGGCAAAAAACTATGGCAGTCAAGGAGAAGATCAGAATTCGTCTTAAGAGCTACGATCACACATTAGCTGATCAGGCCGCTCAGAAAATCGTTGAAACCGCTAAGAGAAACGGCGCAACCGTTTCCGGCCCGATTCCGCTCCCTACCGAGAAGGAAATCGTTACGATTCTTCGTGCTGTTCACAAGTATAAGGACAGCCGCGAGCAGTTTGAAATGAGAACTCACAAGAGACTCATCGATGTGATCAAGCCCTCTGAAAAGACAGTAGAAGCTCTGATGGGACTTGAATTACCCGCCGGTGTTGAGATAGAGATCAAGCTCTAATCCCACCCGTCAGCTCGAAAGAGCAAACCAAAGGTCATGTTGGCGTAATCGCGAAAGCGAAAATCCAAAACGTCAACCAATAATCTTAGGAGGAAAACAAAATGAAGAAAGCCATCATAGGCAAGAAGATCGGTATGACTCAGATCTTCGACGAAATCGGAAACGTAATTCCGGTTACAGTAATTGAAGCCGGCCCCTGCACAGTCGTTCAGAAGAAGACCGCAGAAACTGACGGTTACGACGCTGTTCAGCTCGGATTCGGTGGAGTCAAGGAAAAGCATCTCACCAAGGCTGAGATGGGACACTTCAAAAAAGCAGGTGTTGAAAACAAGAAGCATTTGAAAGAATTCCGTCTTGATGATGCAGCGTCCATGAATGTTGGTGACACGATTACCGCCGATACCTTCGCCGCAGGCGAGAAGGTCGACATTACAGGTACATCCAAGGGTCACGGATATTCCGGCGTGATCAAGAGATGGGGTCAGCACAGAATGCGTATGACTCACGGTAACGGTCCTGTTCACCGTCACATCGGTTCTATGGGCGTTATCGACCCTGCAAGAATCTTCAAGAACAAGCACATGGCAGGTCAGTACGGTAACGTTAAGTCCACCGTTCTCAACCTCGAAGTAGTAAAGATCGACGCGGAGAAGAACATTATCGCAGTTAAGGGCGCAGTTCCCGGTTCTCGCGGTAACATCGTGTTCATCCGTGATTCTGTAAAAGCATAACGGAAGGAGGAAATCACTATGCCTAACATGAAAGTTTTGAATATGGCCGGCAAGGAAGTGGGCGAAATCACTCTCTCCGATGCTGTATTCGGCGCAGAGGTAAACAGTGCGGTTCTCCATTTAGCTGTTAAATCATACCTCGCAAATCAAAGACAGGGTACTCAGTCTACCAAGACTCGTTCCGAAGTCTCCGGCGGCGGCAAGAAGCCCTGGAAGCAGAAGGGTACAGGCCATGCAAGACAGGGTTCAACCCGTTCTCCTCAGTGGACTCACGGTGGTATCGCTCTCGGCCCCAAGCCCAGAAGCTATCACTTTGAGATCAACAAGAAGGTTAAGAGAATCGCTCTCCAGAGCGCATTTTCCTCTAAAGTTGCAGAAGGCAGCATGATCGTTGTTGACAACATTGCAACAGCAGAGTACAAGACCAAGACCATGGTCAACATGCTCAAGGCTCTCGGCTCTGAGAGAAAGGCGCTGGTTGTTCTCGCCGAGAACGATGCCATCACCGTAAAGAGCATGGCAAACATCCCCGGCGTTAAGACCGCTCTCGTAAACACTCTTAATGTTTATGATATCCTCAACTGCGATAAGTTCATCGTAGCGAAGGACGCGGCAGAAAAAATCCAGGAGGTATATGCATAATGAAGACGGTTCACGATATAATTGTTAAGCCGATTATTTCCGAAGCCAGCATGAGCGCGGCTCAGAATAAGAAGTATACCTTCAAGGTAATGAGCGACGCCACAAAGGCAGAGATCGCAGCAGCGGTTGAAGAGCTTTTCAAGGTTAAAGTCGCAGACGTTAACACAATCAACATGAAGAAGAAGCCGAAGAGACTCGGTTACCATCAGGGTTACACCTCTGACTGGAAGAAGGCAATCGTTACACTTAAGCCCGACTCCAAGACCATTGAGTTCTTCGACGGCATGATGTAATTGAAGGAGGAGTGAAATAATGTCTACTAAATTCAAACCCACTACTCCGGGCAGACGCCACATGAGCGATCCTTCCTTCGCTGAAATCACAAAGTTCAGCCCTGAGAAGAAGCTTACTGTTACTCTTAAGAAAACCGCCGGCCGTAACAGCTACGGTAAGATCACTGTTCGTCACAGAGGCGGCGGAAACAAGCAGAAGTACAGAATTATCGACTTCAAGAGAAACACTCTTGACGTAGCAGCTAAGGTTATCGGCGTTGAGTACGACCCTAACAGAACTGCTTATATCGCTCTTGTTGAGTATGAAGACGGCACAAGAAGCTACGTTCTCGCCCCCTCCGGTCTTACCGACGGCGACGTAATCTACTCCGGTGCAAATTCCGATATTAAGGTCGGCAACACACTGCCTATCGCAAACATTCCTGTAGGTACTGTTATCCATAACATTGAGCTTTATCCCGGTAAGGGCGCTCAGCTCGTTCGTTCTGCGGGCGCTGCTGCACAGCTCATGGCTAAGGAAAACGGCATGGCTCAGGTAAGACTTCCTTCCGGCGAAGTAAGAATCGTTCGCCTCGAGTGCAAGGCTACCATCGGTCAGGTCGGCAACCTCGAACACGAGAATGTTAAGCTCGGTAAAGCAGGTAAGACTCGCCACAAAGGTATTCGTCCTCACGTACGCGGTTCTGTAATGAACCCCTGCGATCACCCTCACGGTGGTGGTGAAGGCCGCGCACCTATCGGTCGTCCTACTCCTGTAACTCCTTGGGGTAAACCCACCAACGGTTACAAGACCAGAAATAAGAAGGCACGCACCAACAAGTTCATCGTAAAATCCAGAAACGGTAAGTAAGAGAAGGAGGCACCACTAAATGAGCAGAAGTCTTAAAAAGGGTCCTTTCGTCGAAAAGAAACTTTTTGACAGAATCGAAGCCATGAACGAAAAGGGCGAAAAGAAGGTCCTTAAAACATGGTCTCGCGCTTCTACAATCTTCCCGGAATTCGTTGGTCACACCATCGCAGTTCACGACGGACGCAAGCACGTTCCGGTATATGTTACCGAGGACATGGTAGGTCACAAACTCGGTGAGTTTGCTCCTACAAGAACCTTTAAGGGTCATGCGGGCTCCAAGACCTCGAACAACGGCAAATAATTGAAGAATTAGTATCCGAATAAAACGGATAATGTCAAACTTTTTATCGCTATGGCGAAGGGAGGCAATTAATAATGGAACAGAGAGATGCAAGAGCTTACCTCAAGTATGTAAGAATTTCCCCTCGCAAGGTTAAGATCGTTCTTGACCTTATCAGAGGTAAGGATGCTGCAACTGCTATGGCTATTCTCAAGAATACCCCCAAGAGCGCATCCGAATATCTTATCAAGCTCTTAAAGAGCGCGGTAGCAAATGCTGAGCATAATTTCGGAATGGACGCATCGAAGCTTTACGTTTCTGAATGCTTCGTATGCCCCGGACCTACACTTAAGCGCATCATGCCCAGAGCACAGGGCAGAGCGTTCAGAATCTTCAAGAGAACGAGCCACATTACGCTCGCAGTGAAGGAAAAAGAATAATCCAAGAAGGAGGTTAAATGCCAAAATGGGTCAGAAAGTTAATCCCCACGGTCTCCGTGTAGGTGTTATTAAGAACTGGGATTCAAGATGGTATGTCCGTGACGAAGAGTTCGGCGATACACTTGTTTCCGACTATAAGCTGAGAAAATATCTCAAGAATAAGCTTCAGGCTGCCGGCGTTCCGAAGATCGAAATCGAACGCGACAACCAGAAGGTAAGAGTTTTCATCCACTGTGCAAAGCCCGGTCAGATCATCGGTAAGGGCGGTACAGAGATTGAAAAGCTCAGACTCGAAATCGAGTCCATCGTTAAGAAGCCGGTATCCGTCAACGTTGTTGAGGTGAAGTCCCCCGACCTCTCCGCACAGCTCGTTGCCGAGAATATCGCAAGCCAGCTTGAACGCAGAATCGGTTTCCGCCGCGCTATGAAGCAGTGCATCGGCAGAACCATCAAGCTTGGTGCAAAGGGTATCAAGATCTGCTGCAGCGGTCGTCTTGGCGGCGCAGAAATCGCGAGAACCGAACACTATCATGAAGGTACTATTCCGCTTCAGACTCTCCGTGCCGACATCGACTACGGTTTCTATGAAGCAAACACCACCTATGGTAAAATCGGTATCAAGGTATGGATTTACAGAGGTGAGGTTCTTAACGGCGCAGCGGCTCGCGTAGCTGTTGAACAGCCCAAGGCTCCTAAGAGCTTTGACAAGAACGAAAAGGGCGAGCGCCGTGAACGCCGCGCTCCCAGAGGCGATCGCGCCCCCAGAGGCGAGCGCCGTAATTCCGACAGAAAGGAGCAGTAATCACCATGTTAATGCCAAAGAGAGTTAAATACAGACGTGTTCATCGCGGCAGACTTACCGGTAAGGCATACCGCGGCAACACAATCAGCAACGGCTCATATGGTCTTGTTGCTCTTGAGCCTGCTTGGATCACCAGTAATCAGATCGAGGCAGCCCGTATCGCTATGACCCGTTACATCAAGCGTGGCGGTCAGGTATGGATCAAAATTTTCCCGGATAAGCCTGTAACCGAAAAGCCTGCTGAAACCCGAATGGGTTCCGGTAAGGGTTCTCCCGAATACTGGGTAGCGGTTGTTAAGCCCGGTCGTGTAATGTTCGAGATGGACGGCGTTGCTGAAGACGTTGCAAGAGAAGCTATGCGTCTTGCAGGTCACAAGCTCCCCATCAAGACCAAGTTCATGAAAAAAGAGACTGCTGTAGAGGGGGAGGAATAAGCCGTGAAAGCAACTGAAATCAGAGCTATGTCTACTGAAGAACTCAATGCAAAACTCATGGAGCTTAAGAGCGAGCTTTTTAATCTCCGCTTCCAGCACGCAATCAATCAGCTTGACAATCCCCATAAAATTGCGGATGTTAAGCGCGACATTGCTCGTGTTATGACCATTCTTAATGAAAAGAATGCGTAAGTTCAAGGAAGGAGAATAGTCATGAGTGAAGTAGCAGAGCGCAACTTAAGAAAAACCCGTGTCGGCATGGTCGTTTCCGATAAGATGGACAAGACCGCGGTTGTAGCTATCCTTGACAACGTAAAGCATCCTATGTACGGCAAGGTTATTAAGCGTACCGTTAAGATTCACGTTCACGATGAAAAGAATGAATGCGGAGTTGGCGACAAGGTAATGGTTATGGAAACCAGACCTCTCTCCAAGACCAAGAGATGGCGTCTTGTTGAGATCATCGAAAAGGCTAAATAATTACAAACAAGCTTAAAATTAAGTAGGCACGTCGTAGCGTGCTGAAACTAAGGAGGATAAGCACTGTGATACAGCAACAGACACTTATGAAGGTTGCGGACAACACAGGCGCAAAGGAGCTTATGTGCATCCGTGTACTCGGCGGCACCGCTCGCAGATATGCTAATATCGGCGATATCGTAGTTTGCGCTGTTAAGAAAGCAACACCCGGCGGCGTTGTCAAGAAGGGCGACGTTGTCAAGGCTGTCGTTGTTAGAAGCGTAAAGGGTCTTAAGAGAGCCGACGGTTCTTACATCAAGTTTGATGAAAACGCAGCTGTAGTTATTAAGGAAGACAAAACCCCCAGAGGAACCCGTATTTTTGGCCCGGTAGCAAGAGAGCTTCGTGAAGGCGACTTCTTAAAGATCCTCTCCCTCGCTCCCGAAGTATTATAATAGGAGGTATCGAGAAATGAATAAACAGGTTCACGTTAAGAAAGACGATACCGTTATTGTAATCTCCGGCGACGATAAGGGCAAGAAGGGTAAAGTCCTTGAAGTTTCCCCTAAAGAGGGTAAGGTAATCGTTGAAGGCATCAACATCGTAACAAAGCATGCAAAGGCTCGCCGTCAGGGTGAGACCGGCGGCATCGTTAAGGTTGAAGGTGCTATGTACGCAAGCAAGGTACAGCTTTACTGCGACAAGTGCGGCAAGGGTGTACGTGTTAAGAACGTAATCGACGGCGACAAGAAAGTCCGCGTTTGTGCAAAATGCGGCGCAAAACTGTGAGTGGGAGGTAAGTGAACATGGCAAGACTTAGAGATTTTTATAAGAGCGATGTCGCTCCCGCTCTCATGAGCAAGTTTAACTACAAGAGCCCTATGCAGATCCCGAAGCTGGACAAGATCGTTGTTAACGTAGGTACCGGCGATGCAAAGGACAACTCCAAGGTTATTGACACTGTAATCGAGGAGATCTCGATGATTACCGGCCAGAAAGCAGTTCCGACATTCGCAAAGAAGTCGGTTGCAAACTTCAAGCTCCGTCAGGGCATGAAGATTGGCGTTAAGGTAACTCTCCGCGGCGAAAGAATGTATGAGTTTATGGATAGACTCTTCAACTTCGCACTTCCCAGAGTTCGTGACTTCAAGGGTATCAACCCCAACGCCTTCGACGGCAGAGGAAACTATTCTCTCGGCCTCAAGGAACAGCTCATATTCCCTGAAATCGAATACGACAAGATCGATAAGATCCGCGGTATGGATATCGCATTCGTTACCACTGCCAACACAGATGAAGAAGCAAGAGAGCTTCTCACTCTGATGGGCGCACCTTTCGCGAAATAATAAGGAGAGTAAAAATGGCAAAGAAATCAATGATTCTTAAACAGCAGAAGCCTCAGAAATTCTCCACCCGCGAATACAACAGATGCAAGATTTGCGGTCGTCCCCATGCGTACCTCCGTAAATACGGTATCTGCCGTATCTGCTTCCGTGAACTCGCTTACAAGGGCGAAATTCCGGGTGTAAGAAAGGCAAGCTGGTAAGCTTTAACGGACACTGTTCCGTAACAAAAGGGGTTCAGCTCCCTTAAATGCTGACTAAAAACGGTATTGATAAAAATTCTATCAATATAAAATCGCTCCAATCTTATCGGAAGGAAGCAAGACATTAACCCGGTCAAGCTTAACCACCGATTTGCGAGCCGGTATCATCCGGCAGCAAGGGATTAGCGTACTTGCATAAAGGAGGATAAAAAAATGCAAATTTCAGACGTAATTGCAGATATGCTCACACGTATCCGCAACGCAAACGACGCAAAGCATGCTACAGTTGATGTACCTGCTTCCAACATGAAGAAGGCAATCGCTGACATTCTTCTTACCGAGGGCTACATCAAGTCCTACCAGGTAATCGAAGACGGCAAGCAGGGCGTTATCAGAATCACCCTTAAGTATGGTCAGAACAAATCCAAGATCATCAAGGGACTTCGCAGAGTTTCCAAGCCCGGTCTTCGCATCTATGCGAGCTGTGAGGATATGCCTCGCGTAATGAACGGTCTCGGAATCGCAATCGTTTCTACATCCAAGGGCATCATGACCGACAAGGCAGCTCGTGCTAACAATGTCGGTGGTGAAGTGCTTGCCTTTGTATGGTAAACAGACGGGAGGAGATTAAAAATGTCTAGAATTGGAAGAACACCAATCGCCGTTCCCGCTGGCGTAGAAATTAAGATCGCTGATGGAAATGTAGTTACTGTTAAGGGTCCTCTCGGCACTCTCACACAGACCTTCAATTCCAGAATGACCATCGCAGTAAACGGCGCTGAGCTTACAGTTACCCGTCCTACTGATGAGAAGGAAGACCGTGCAATTCACGGACTCACCCGTACCCTTCTCAACAACATGGTTGTAGGCGTTACCGCGGGCTACAAGAAAAAGCTCGAAATCAACGGTGTAGGTTACAGAGCACAGAAGCAGGGCACGACTCTTCTTCTCAACCTCGGTTACTCACACAATGTTACCTTTGAAGAGTTCGACGACATCAAGTTCGACGTTCCTTCTCAGACCGAGATCATCATCAGCGGTATCAACAAGCAGACTGTAGGCCAGATCGCCGCACAGATCCGCGAAAAGAGACCTCCTGAGCCTTACCTCGGCAAGGGTATCAAGTATGAAGGCGAGCACATTCGCCGCAAGGCCGGAAAAACCGGTAAATAATGAAAGGAGTGGACTAGTATGGTATCGAGAAAGGATAGTAATATCCAGCGTCTTAAAAGACATAAGAGAGTCAGAGCCAAGATTTCCGGCACTGCAGCTCGTCCGCGTCTTTGCGTATATCGTTCCCTCAACAACATCCAGGCTCAGGTCATTGATGACGTTGCAGGCGTAACACTGGCTTCCGCTTCCTCCCTTGAAAAGGCTTTCGAGGGCAACGGCGGAAACAAAGAAGCAGCTAAGAAGGTAGGTCAGCTTATCGCTGAGCGTGCCGCTGCAAAGGGTATCACCGAAGTTGTATTTGACAGAGGCGGATACGTTTACCACGGTCGTGTATTGGAGCTTGCAGAAGGTGCAAGAGAAGGCGGTCTTAAGTTCTAATTGAACTTAAGCCGAAAAGACCAGTTTATACACGGTTTGAGTGAAGAAATTCATCAAATTATTTAAAGAGAGGAAACGGGTATCGGACAAAGAGCCGTGTAAAACCCGTGTGGCAAACAAAAATGGCAAAACAGAATTTTGATCCGTCTACCCTCGATCTTATGGAACAGTCTGTTGCAATCAGACGCGTTTCCAAGACTGTTAAGGGCGGACGTATTATGAGATTTACCGCACTTATGGTTGTAGGTGACGGTAACGGTCACGTAGGTTGCGGTATCGGTAAGGCTGCAGAAATTCCGGACGCTATTAGAAAGGGTATCGAAGCAGCAAAGAAGAACTTGATTTCAGTTCCGCTCCTCAATACTACTATCCCTCACGAAGTTATTGGTGAGTTTGGTGCAGGTCGCGTTCTCATTAAGCCCGCAGCAGAAGGTACTGGTGTTATCGCAGGTGGCGGTGTAAGAGCCGTACTCGAACTTGCAGGTATCCAGAACGTAAGAACAAAGTGCCTCCGCAGCAATAACCCCACAAACGTGGTTAAGGCAACAATCGAAGGTCTTGCTTCCTTGAAGAGCGCTGAAGAAGTTGCTCGTCTCCGCGGCAAGGACGTTAACGAACTGTAAGGAGGAGTAATACAATGGCTAAACTTAGAATTACTCTCGTAAAGAGTACAGCAGGCAGAAAAGCTAACCAGATTGCAACAGTTAAAGCTCTCGGCCTTAAGAAAATAAGAGACGTGGTTGAACAGAACGACACACCTCAGATCAGAGGTATGATCAATACTGTAAGCCATTTGATTAAGTACGAAGAAATCTAACTTTAAGGAGGTGCACTGCAATGAAATTATATGAACTTACACCCGCTCCCGGTTCCAAGAAGGAATCTTTCAGAAAAGGCCGTGGTCACGGTAGCGGTAACGGTAAGACAGCAGGCAGAGGTCACAAGGGTCAGAACGCTCGCTCCGGCGGTGGCGTACGTCCCGGCTTCGAAGGCGGTCAGATGCCCTTATATCGTCGTCTTCCCAAGCGTGGCTTTACAAATAAATTTGCTAAGGATTATGTAGCTATCAACGTATCCGCACTTGAAAAGTTTGAAAACGGTGCAGTTGTTGACGCAGCAGCTCTCAAGGAAGCTGGCGTTATCAGCAAGGTTCTTGATGGTGTAGTAATCATGGGCAGAGGCGAAATCACAAAGAGCCTCACAGTAAAAGCAGTTCGCTTTACTGAAAGCGCAAAGGAAAAGATTGAAAAAGCAGGCGGAAAGGCTGAGGTGATCTAACATGCTTCAGACATTAAGAAATGCATGGAAGATCCCGGATTTGAGAAAGAAAATCCTTTTCACAGTGCTTTTGATCGTAGTTTTCCGTTTAGGAAGCTTCATCCCCGTTCCGTGGATTAACGCTGAAGTTGTTGAAGCTTGGCTCACACAGGGTAACGGCGGCACACTT
Source organism: Candidatus Flemingiibacterium sp. (assembly GCA_045649205.1). Lineage (GTDB taxonomy): Bacteria > Bacillota > Clostridia > Oscillospirales > CAG-272 > Flemingiibacterium. Next base: position 49,039 of record JAZRPJ010000187.1, on the reverse strand, counting down.
TTCAATCTTATGAACTCTTTCTCCGGTGGATCTTTGGCAAATGCAACAATCTTTGCAATGTCCATTTCTCCCTACATCAACAGCTCCATTATTATGCAGCTTTTGACTGTTGCTATTCCTGCTTTAGAGAGAATGGCAAAAGAGGGCGCAGAAGGCAGAAAGAAGATTACAAAAATCACAAGATACGTTACAGTAGTTCTTGGTGCAGTACAGGCTTTAGGTCTTTACTTCACACTTAAGAGCCAGGGTGCTATCGTGCTTGATGGTTCAATGCCCGAAATCTTCGTGGCACTTTCCATCATCACTGCTTTCACAGCAGGTACAGCATTCCTTATGTGGCTCGGCGAACAGATCACTGGCAGAGGCATCGGCAACGGTATCTCCATGATCATCTTCGCAGGTATTGTAGCAAGCATCCCCATGATGCTCGTTACAGCAAGCCAGGCACTTTCCGCTTGGTACGCATGGGCACTTCTCATTGTTTACGTACTTCTTTCCATTCTCTTCGTTGTTATGATTAACGACGCTGAAAGAAAGATCCCCGTACAGTATGCAAAGAGAGTTGTAGGTAACAAGATGTATGGCGGTCAGTCCTCCAACATTCCCCTCAAGGTTACTCAGGGCGGCGTAATTCCGATTATCTTCGCAATGAGCATCATTTCCTTCCCTGCAACACTTGCTCAGCTTTTTGCAGCAGGTAACACAAGCCACTGGCTTTACAAGGTTGCAAACTTCATGACAGGCGGCTGGTTCTACCCTGTATTCCTGTTCGTTCTTATTATCGCGTTCACATATTTCTATTCTTCGATTACTTTTAATCCCATTGAAATTGCGAACAACATTAAGCAGAACGGCGGTACAATCATGGGTATCCGTCCCGGCAAGCCCACAAGCGATTATATAACAAAGGTTCTTTCTAAGATTACTCTTATCGGTGCGATTGCACTTGCTATTATCGCAGTGCTTCCCATCATTGTAACTCTTCTTACAAAGGCTCCTATCGCTTCTCTTGCTCTTACAGGTACATCTCTTCTTATCGTTGTAGGTGTTGCTCTTGAGACAGTTAAGCAGATTGAAGCTCAGATGGTAATGAGACATTATAAGGGATTTCTTGAATAAACCAGGGCTTTAAAGGGGAGATATTTATGAAGCTGGTATTATTAGGCGCTCCCGGTTCCGGTAAGGGCACACAGGCAGAAAAGCTCTCAGCTCTTCTCGGAATTCCGACAATTTCAACAGGCGCAATTATCAGAGAGCATATCAATGGCAAAACAGAGCTCGGTCTTAAGGCTGCCGGCTACATTGCAGAAGGTCAGCTTGTTCCCGATGAGTTAATCATTGATATTGTTATAAACCGTCTTAACCAGGACGATTGCAAGGATGGTTACATCCTTGACGGTTTCCCCCGCACAATTCCGCAGGCAGAAGCCGCTGAAAGATTAGGTCTTAATATTGACAAGGTTCTGGACATTTTTGTTCCTGACGAAGCAATCGTTGACCGTCTTTCCGGCAGACGCGAATGCAGAATTTGCAGAACTCCCTTCCACACAGTTTACAATGCACCCAACATTCCCGGTGTGTGTGACAAGTGTGGCGGAGAATTGATTCGCCGTGCAGACGACGAACCGGAAACCATTAAAAAGAGACTCGCGGTATATCATGCCGAGACAGAGCCTCTTGAGGACTTCTACAGAGAACGTGGTATCCTCACTGTTGTTGAAGGCAGAAAGAAAATTGAAGATACAACACGTGATGTGCGTGAAGCACTCGGACTGTAATTAAATCGAGGTATCGATATGATAGTTCTCAAAACAAGAAAAGATTTAGAAGCTATGGCTAAAAGCGGCTTGATAGTCGCTAAGGCCTTAGAAGCTGCCGAAGAGGCAGTTAAACCCGGAATGACAACCTTAGAGCTCAACAACATTGTTGAGAAGGTAATTGTGGGTGAAGGTGCAAAGCCCTCCTTTAAGGGCTACAGAGGCTTTCCCGCCTGCTGCTGCATCTCACCTAACAATGTTGTTGTTCACGGAATTCCCTCAAAAGACATTGTACTCAATGAGGGTGACATCGTAAGCATTGACGTGGGTGCCTTCTTTGGAGGCTTCCACGGTGACGCTGCGAGAACGCTTGCCGTTGGCAAGATTTCAGACGAAGCCAAAAGGCTTATCGAAACAACACGTGAATGCTTCTTTGAAGGCATGAAGATGGCTGTGGACGGTAACCGTGTAGGTGACATTGGTTCTGCTGTGCAAGCTCATGCTGAAAAAATGGGCTATGGTGTTGTACGAGAGCTTGTCGGTCACGGCGTGGGGCGTGAGCTTCACGAGTCTCCCGATATTCCGAACTTCGGCATAGCGGGTAAAGGTGTGAGACTGACTAAAGGCATGGTAATCGCAATTGAGCCGATGATAAACATGGGCACGAAGGATGTTTCCTTCTCCAAGAAGGACGGTTGGACCGTAACTACGAAGGACGGAAAGCTTTCGGCACATTATGAAAACACGGTTGCTATTACGGAGAACGGGCCGAAAATACTGACCCTGAGGTAATGCATATGAAAATTTCAGATGTTGTTATTTCAAAAAAGGGCAAGTATGACGGCGAGATGTTCTTTGTAACAGCCGTAAATGACGGCTTTGCTCTTTTGGCAGATGGTAAAAGACGCAAAATAACCAATCCCAAGAAAAAGAATATTCTTCATCTTGAGGAGATAGGGTTTTCGTCGGAGGCTGTCAGAGAAAAGATTGAAAACGGTTCAAATACCGTTGACGCTCTTATGAGAGCAGAATTAAAGAGATTGAAATTCATGTTAAAGTCTAAAGTTTCAGATTAGGAGGTAATTTCCGTGGCTAAAGAAGATGTTCTTGAAATGGAAGGTACCGTTATAGAAGCTCTCCCGAACGCAATGTTCCAGATTGAACTTAGTAACGGTCATCAGATACTCGGACACATTTCCGGTAAGCTCAGAATGAATTTTATCAGAATTCTCCCCGGAGATAAGGTAAAGGTTGAACTTTCTCCCTATGACCTTACTCGCGGCAGAATTACATGGCGTGCAAAATAAGCACAAAAGGTAAATATCAGTATTTAAAACATTTGAGGAGGAATTCACTATGAAGATTAGACCCTCAGTTAAACCGATTTGCGAAAAGTGCAAGATTATCAAGAGAAAAGGTAAAATCATGGTAATCTGTGAAAATCCCAAGCACAAGCAGAAGCAGGGCTGATTAATTTTTACGGCGCGGCTGAACACAGAAATTGTGTTGTCGGGAAATTTATCCCTCATTTTTGCGGTATAATTGTAAGCTGATCAAAATTTTCGGTGTCGGATCCGATGGAAAGTCGGGTCAACAATCATATTATGAAAGGATGAGAAAACTATGGCAAGAATAGCCGGTGTGGATTTGCCCCGTGAAAAGCGTGTTGAGATTGGTCTCACATACGTATACGGTATCGGCAGAACCAGCGCAACAAAGATCCTTGAAGCTACAGGTATCAATCCTGATACAAGAGTAAAGGACCTTACAGAAGACGAAGTAGCAAAGCTCAGAGACGTTATTGATAACAACTATACAGTTGAAGGTGACCTTCGTAGAGAAGTAGCTCTTAACATTAAGAGACTTATCGAAGTAGGTTGCTACCGTGGCGTACGTCACAGAAAGGGCCTCCCCGTTAGAGGTCAGAACACAAAGAACAACGCCCGCACAAGAAAGGGCCCCAAGCGTACAATCGCTAATAAGAAGAAGTAAGGAGGAGAGCATAAATGGCTAAAGCAGTTAAAAAGACAGCCGTTCGTAAAAGACGTGAACGTAAGAATATCGAACGTGGTGCAGCACATATCAGAAGCACTTTCAACAACACTATCGTAACAATTACAGACGTTAACGGTAATGCTCTTTCCTGGGCATCCGCTGGCGGACTTGGTTTCAGAGGCTCCAGAAAGAGCACACCCTTCGCTGCTCAGATGGCAGCTGAAACAGCAGCAAAGGCTGCTATGGAACATGGCTTAAAGACAGTTGAAGTTTATGTTAAGGGCCCCGGTGCAGGTCGTGAAGCTGCAATTCGTGCACTTCAGGCAGCAGGTCTTGATGTAAGCCTCATTAAGGACGTAACTCCCATTCCTCACAATGGTTGCCGTCCCCCCAAGAGAAGAAGAGTTTGATTTAGAAGGAGGTTTACTGATATGGCTAAGAACATGCAGCCCATTTTAAAGCGTTGCAGAACATTGGGTATTGAACCCTCTGTTATGGGCGTTGATAAGAAGAGCAACCGTAATCCCGGTGGCAATCAGAGAAAGAAGAAGAGCGAATACGCTATTCAGCTTAACGAAAAGCAGAAGGCAAAGTTCATCTATGGTGTACTTGAAAAGCCCTTCAGAAAGTATTTCGAAATGGCTAACAAGAAGGAAGGCATCACTGGTGAAAACCTTCTTTCTATCCTCGAAAGCAGACTTGACAACGTAATCTTCAGACTTGGTCTTGCCGACACTCGTCGTCAGGCTCGTCAGATTGTTACACACGGTCACGTGCTTGTAAACGGCAAGCGTGTTGACATTCCCTCCTATCTTGTATCTGTAGGCGAAGTTGTTTCTCTTAAGGAAAACACAGCTACAGCTGACTGGATGAAGGAAATCGTTGAACGTAATTCTTCCAGAACTGTTCCTTCCTGGATCAGCGCTGACAAGAATACTCTTTCCGGTACAATTGCAGCTGTTGCTAAGAGAGAAGATATCGACTACGAAATCAACGAAACACTTATCGTCGAACTTTACTCCAAGTAATAGTTGGGTCAAGGGCAGGGTATATCGCATTATTCGCCTAGACCTATCCCGACACTATGTAACAAAAAAATATATAGGAGGGTGTATTAGTTGAACGATTTAAGATTTGAAAAACCCCGTATTGAGAAAGTAGAGCAGTCCGAGGACCTCTCTTACGGAAAATATACCGTTGCTCCGCTTCAGCGTGGCTACGGCACAACCCTCGGAAACTCTCTCAGACGCATGATGCTCTCCAGCTTAGAGGGCGCAGCTGTTACATCCATTAAGATTGATGGCGTTCAGCATGAGTTTTCCACAATTCCCGGTGTTAAGGAAGATGTTTCTGAAATCGTGCTTAACATTAAGCAGATTATCATTAAGCTTCATTCCGACGGCCCCAAGACTGTTCGCATCGAAGCAAACGGTGCTATGGAGCTCACAGCCGGTGATATTATCCGCGATGCTGATGTTGAAATCCTTAATCCCGAATTACACCTTGCAACTCTTAACGAGGATGCGAAAATGTACATGGAACTTACAATAGGTAAGGGCAGAGGCTATGTTTCTGCTGAAAAGAATAAGGCTATGGCCCAGCCTCTTATCGGTCTTATTCCTGTTGACTCCATCTACACTCCCGTTCCCAAGGTGAACTACACTGTTGAAAACACACGTGTGGGTCAGGATGTTGATTTTGACAAACTCACAGTCGAGGTTTGGACAAATGGTACAAAGACTGCAGACGAGGCAATCAGCCTTGCTGCTAAGATCATAAACGATCACATGATGCTCTTCATTCAGCTTACAGACGAAGCTATGAATGTTGAGACAATGGTTGAAAAGGAAGAAACCAAGAAGGAAAAAGTATTTGAAATGACTATCGAAGAACTTGACCTTTCTGTTCGTTCTTACAACTGCTTGAAGAGAGCAGGCATCAACACAGTTGAAGACCTTACTCTCAAGAAGGAAGAAGAAATGATGAAGGTTAGAAACCTTGGCAGAAAGAGTCTTGACGAAGTATTCAATAAGCTTCAGGCACTTGGTCTTTCCTTCGCTCCCAGTGAGGACTGATTAAAGAAGGAGGTACAACGCAATGGGTACAAGAAAATTAGGCCGTCCTACAGACCAGAGAATGGCTATGCTTCGTAACATGGTTACATCTTTGCTCGAGAACGGTAAGATCGAAACTACAGTTACACGTGCTAAGGAAGTTAGAAGCCTTGCAGAAAAGATGATTACTCTTGGCAAGACAAACACACTTCATTCCCGTCGTCAGGCTCTTGCATTTATCACAAAGGAGTCTGTTGTAACAAAGGTTTTTGAAGAAATCGCTCCTAAGTATGCAGATCGTAACGGTGGTTACACAAGAATTATTAAGACAGGCGTTCGCCGTGGTGACAACGCTCCCACAGCAATCATCGCTCTTGTTGACTAATTAAAATAAACGGACTGCGAAAGCAGTCCGTTTTAATTTTAATCAGTCAATTCAACACCTGGATACAAGAAAGCCTTTATTTGCGACAAAAAATGAGATTGCATTTATAAGTAATCTTTGGTATAATACAACCATGCGCTTGTAGCTCAGTGGATAGAGTACCGGCCCTTGAGCCGGGTTGCTGTAGGCGCCGTGAGCGTAGCGAGGAAGTACCCGGAGGGGTATTCGATTAGGAATCGAACAAAACACAATTAAATACACATATGCGCTTGTAGCTCAGTGGATAGAGCACCGGCCTCCGACGCCGGGTTGTCGTAGGTTCGATTCCTATCAAGCGCACCATAAAAACGGCAAGTTTTACCTTGCCGTTTTTTATTGCATAGGAAATTTCGTCATTTCCTATAAGCTGAAAAATAAATTTTATATTATTGCCGTGCGAGAATTTCCTCACAAGACTCGGAAAACGCACATGGCATTATAAAGTGTTTTCTCAAACTGCAATTATTGCCAAAAAGTGTCAGATACACTTTGTTCTTTGTCCGGTGCCATGTTGCGCACCATAAAAGATGGCAATTTGTCAATTGCTCCACAAGGAAGATTGACAACCACTTTTATTATTGTTATAATAAAAGTGGTATATATCTTTTTTTAGGATGTGAAATGATGAAGAAATTTGTTTCTCTTTTTATAGTTGTTACACTGTTGCTCTTGACTGCTACAGGCTGCGGCAATAGTGAAGAAACCCAGCGTCTCGAAGAAGTCAGCGCGGAAATGATGAGGCTTAATTCTGAAAGAGCAGACCTTGAACGTGACATAAAACTTGCGTGGGAGGAATACGACAGCGTCTTAAGCGGTGGTGATTGTTGCTTTGTTCTGTTTTTTGACAACATGACACAAAACCTTATGACAAAGGTTTTTCCGCTTGTCAGCGAGTATGGATACAAGGGCACTGTTGTAATGAACGACTATCAGTTCCCCGGAGGAGAAGGCTGTATAACAAAGCGCGATTATGAAACTCTCAAGGCAGCCGGTTGGGACTTTGCCATAGGCACAGGCAGTGTTGACTTAAAGAGCGAAAACGCTGTAGAAAATCTGAGAGCATATCTTGAAGAATACAAAGCTTTACTTTCTCAGGAAAGCTTTGATTTCCCCGCAACATTTGCTTTTTCCAAAAATCAGTATGACGAAAAGTATACTGATTTAATGCTGGAATTTGGTTTTAAAGTTGTTCGTTATGAAGGTGGCTCTCTTGGAAAGTTTTCCTACAGCATAGGCAGAAACGGGATTTATCTTCTCTCTTCTGACGTAATATGTGCCGACAAAACAACCATGAAGACAGATATGCAGAATGCATATAAAGAGAAAGCGGCATATTCAGCCCATGTGAGATATATTGAGGATGTTGTCACCGACGACGACCTCGATTGTACGACGGTTAAATATGACCTGATGCTTGATTTCCTCGAGGATGACTGCGAAGAAGCTAAAATTTTTACAGCTACAGAGCTTTATGATTATAAAGCAAACACAATTGCCGGCAGTTCGAACTTTATGGAAGAATTCAATGAAAAAATTGATGGCATGGAGAAACATCTTGAAGAGATTAACGCCAAGATTGAAGAATTGCGTAGTTCTATCGCAGCAGAATAATAAAAAAAGCCTTGAAAGCTAAGCTTTCAAGGCTTTCTTATTTTTTCGCAAGCCACGCGGGCTGCATCAGTTGAAATGTTGCATTTTAAGCTGTAGAGTGGAACGGCAGAAAAAAGCCTGTCTGCAAAGTCCAGTACATTTAAAATTCCCTCTCGGCTTTTTGGCAGATATACCTGTTTTAATAAAAATTCGTTAAACTTTTGGGGATCTATCGTTTCAATGGAGTTTTCCTCTCCGCGAGAAAGAAGAACAATACCTTTAAGCGGAGCTTTTGCGTTGATGTTATAATGCTCCTTTCCGCACCAGGGTGTTCCGTATGCCATAAACTCACCGTTTTGGTAACGGATAAGAGGCTTGTCGCCATTAATAATCCTTACCTTATCGCCGTAAAGTTCTTTCCATTGGCGGATGTGGGTGGTTTTGCCTGTGCCTGAGGGAGCGGTAAACATGTATGCACAAGAGTCATATTCTATAACTGCTCCATGCATAAGTATCCCGCCGTGCGCTATTACATAGTCGCATATCATGCGGTAAATTTCAAGAAATTCCACATAATGAATGGGATAGTTTGTGGCGAGCTTTGCCTTGCGTTTGTTTAAAACCTCGGGAGTTACCTCAATATAGCAATCGGGCTCTTCGTCGGTGATATATTCACTTACAAATTGCTCGCAATAGGGATATCGGTTGGCGATTTCAAAAACAAAATCCGCAACTTTTATTCTCAACTAAACCACCATTCCTTTGAAAAGAATAGTGCAAGCAAGCTGGAAACACTGTCGTCCTCATCCTTATTATCGGAGTTATCTTCTTCTGTGGTGTCACCGGCTTCCTCTTCGGGCTCTGTTGAAGGAACTTCGTCTGTCTCAGTTTCTGTTTCAGTTTCAGTTTCAGTCTCTGTTTCAGTTTCGGTCTCTGTCTCAGTCTCTGTTTCAGTTTCAGTCTCAGTTTCTGTTTCTGTTTCTGTTTCGGTTTCGGTTTCTGTTTCAGTCTCTGTTTCAGTCTCTGTTTCAGTCTCCGTTTCGGTTTCAGTTTCAGTTTCTGTCTCTGTTTCAGTTTCAGTTTCAGTCTCCGTTTCGGTCTCTGTTTCAGTCTCTGTTTCGGTCTCGGGCTGGTAATCGGGGTCATCGTCGTCATTAATGTTGAAGTCATCGTCTTCAGCATCCCAACCGCCATTGGAGCCGCTGTCGGAGCCGCTGTCGGAATCGTCATCATCGTCTTCGCCGCCAACCCATCCCGGGGGTCTCCAACCGTCGTCGAAGGGATCGTCTATAACATTATCCTTGTCGTTGTCAATAGGTCCGTCATATTCGCCGTAAGTGGGCTCGGGTGTTTCTATCTCAGTGGGAGGCTCTGTAGGAGCCTGTGTTTCTTCTTCGTTATCATCGGGCTCTGTAGGAGCTTCTGTAGGAGCCTGTGTTTCTTCTTCCTCATCGTCGTCATCATCGTTTCCGCCTGAAGGACGGTTTGAAGAGGAGCCACCGGAGGGGCGGCTTGAAGAAGAACCACCTGTTATTTTGCCACTTGCCCAGTCTGTCTGGGAGCTGTCGGTGTAAACAGCTTTTGTTACATAGCTGGAACCGTCTGCACGTATACCCAACGCAACCTGCATATCCTCCTGAGCTTTCTTGGCGCGGAGGTCAGAAAACTCTGTGTTAGCTTCGGTTGCTTCTTCTGTTGCAATTTGTGTGGAAGGTTCAGTAGGTGTCTGCATACTTGCCTGATAACCGTCAGGTGCCTGGAAATAAATTTCCCACACAAAGTCTGCTCTTGTGCACGAACTGTTATCAGCAACGGGTGAGGGCACCTTGTTGAACAATGTAGCAATCATGGAATACGCGGCGCCTTTGGGCACATAACCCTCTGCATTGATTGCACCGTGCGCATCAGGCTTAATATAGCCTAAGGTGTATGCCTTTGCAACAGTGGTGTAATACCACTTATCCTTCGATATGCCAAAGGCTGTAACATCTGTTTCTTCACATTCAAAGGGTTTAACACGCGAAATAATGGTTAAAGCTTCGGCATATGTAATCAAGCTGTCGGGATTAAGCTTTGTGCCGTCGCCTGAGATAAGCTTTTTGTTGAGAGCATATTCAAATGCTTTGAAAAACTTACTGTCTTCCTTTGGCATATCGGCAAAGCCTGCGGCAAAAGCGGACAGTGCAGATATAAGCACAAAGAATGCTGTAAGCAGTGCGATTCTCCTTTTCATGGTTTTTCACCTCATTAATATATTTGAAGAAATTATCTACATAATTACTCATTTATATAATACCATATAAAAAGCGGGATTTCAACAGAAAAATGCTGAAAAAAGCCCTGCTTGACAAGAAAATTGCCCTTCTGTATAATAATGTTAAGGAGATGTAGACATGAAAATAGTTGTAAAAAAATTCCCGATAATTTCATCGGCGGTTATATCGGTGGTATTTTTAATCCTGATAAGACTTGTGGGTAATCTCTGGATATTCGGAGATGGAGTTTTGTCGCTTTTTGCATATGAAACCGTACATATTCTGATACCATTTTTATTTGTGCTCGCCTTTTCTGATTTGGCGGTTTATAAAAATGGTTCAATGCTAAAAACCTTTGGTGCAGGCGGATACATGCTGGGAAGCCAGGTGTTTCTTTTCATTATCATGTTTGCAGAAGCCTTTTTCTCTGAGGAAACCGTATGGAGAACACCTGTGGGAATAGCTCTTGGGGTTGTTACTCTTTTTGGAATAGGCTTCCGCGAAGAAAGCATATTCCGTGGGGTTGTAGTAAACAACATTGCGAAAAAATATATAAAGGATAAAAAAGGCATTTATATCACGGTGATGGCATCCGGCGTTATGTTCGGGCTGATGCATCTGGTAAACCTTTTGCTGGACATAGACCCTTTTAGTGTTGTAATACAGTCCGTTGTGGCAATGGGGGCAGGCTTTTACTTTGCTGCGGTGTATCTTCGTGGCGGAAGCTTGTGGGCGCTTATTATCATGCATACCCTTGCAGATGCGGCAAGTCTTTTCGGAGCAAGCTTTACATTGAATAACGGTTCGGCAGCAGATGCAATCGGAGAAATAACCCTGTTTAATCTTACCCCGTTTTTCGTTCTGTCCATGCTTGCACTTTTTCTTCTGAGAAAGGGCAAATGCGAAGAAATAGTTGAAAAATTTAAAACACCCGAGTGATTTACTCGGGTGTTTTTGTGTGACTTTCGTTGTATTTTTTAAAAATATTTTTTGTAACAAGTGCGGTGAGGGGGCCTAAAATCATGCCGAAAATACCTATCAGTCTGTAGCCGATGTACATGGAAAGAAGTGTCAGCAGCGGATGAATGCCAATCTGCGTTGACAGAATTTTCGGCTCCAAGAACTGGCGCACAACAAGACAGACTGCGTAAAGTGCTAAAAGTGAAAGCGCCATGGTAAAATTGCCTGTTATGAGGTGGTAAATTGACCAGGGAATGAGCACGGTGCCTGTTCCGAACACGGGAATAGCGTCAATCAAGGCTATGATAAGAGCGAACAGGAAGCTGTAGTTTACTTTAAGAATTGACAGTGCTATAAAAACCTCAGCAAAAGTTATGCTCATAAGAATGCTCTGCGCTTTTATATAGGCAAAGACAGCCTCGGAAAGATATGCTTTGATTTCCCTGATTTTACCCGAGAGGTTCTCGCCCAGCGCCGATGCAATATTTGCTTTTACTATTTTTTTATCACGGATAAGGAAGTATGATGCCAGAATTGAAAACACAAATGCTATCAGTATTCCGGGAATGTGCTTCACACCGTTAATTGTGGCACTTGAAATTGCCTCCACAGTAGTGGCGGAAAGTGTTGAAAGTGAATCTTTCAGGCTGTTGAGAACGCTTGGCGTATCAATACCTTTAAAAATGTCGGGCAAAATTGCAAAAATGTCTACAGCGGCAATTCTTAAGCTCGACAGCGTGCCCTCCATTGAGGCCAGAAGCTCTGGCAAATGCACAGAAAAGTCGTAAAGCTCGCCTATAAGCTTACTGATAATCAATGCCGAAACTCCGAACAGAGCCGCCGCAACGAACAAAATTGCAGTTATGGCGCTCAAAGCTCTGGGTAGCTTTATTTTTTCAAAAACATGGGTAAGGGGAGAGGCGATAAGAGAAATGATGTATGCAATAACAAAGGGCAGAAGCAGACTCAGAATTCTGGGAATACATATAAATAAAAGTATTGCCGCACCCGAAAGGACGGCAGATATAAGAATTTTTTTTGCAATACTCTCTGCCTTAAGCCATTTTTTGCTCATACAGAACACCTCCTGACAAGTAGATAGTATACCAAAAGGATAAAAAAGTAAATGAAAAGTATAAAAAGTTTACAAAAAAGATAAAATACCGATATAAGAATTTCTTAAGGAGAATTAACGTGAGAGAGAGATTTAAAACATCGGGAATACTTATGGGAGCGGTAGGACTGCTGCTGATTTTAGCTCTCATCTGGGGCATAAACAGGGATATGGAGCTTGAAAGGGCAAAGCGGGAAATTAAAATGGACTACCAGAGATGCTTTACCGAGGTAGTGCAGTATGTTGACGACTTGCAGCTCGGGCTTGAAAAAAGTAAGTTTGTAAATGACCCCGGGCAGATGCTCAGGCTGTCGGGCGAAATTTACCGCCAGGCATCCATGGCGTCGTCAAACCTTGCCATGCTGCCGCTTCAGACAGAGCCATTGGAGCATCTTGGCGAGTTTCTCAATCAGGTAGGAAATTACGCCTACACACTTTCCTTTAAAATGCTTCAAGGGGAGGGTGTTTCTGAGGAGGAGTATCAGAACCTGGTTTCTTTGGAAAAATATGCACAGACCGTTGCTGAAAGCCTGGATTCTGACCTGGAGGCACTGTATAACGGCGAGCTTGACATAAGCCGCAGTGCACAAGGTGCTGCGCCAAGCGGAATTGATAAGGCTCTGGGAGAATTGGAAACAGGGCTTCACGACTATCCTGCACTTATTTACGATGGTCCGTTTTCGTCGCATCTGACAGACACAAAACCTTTGTTTCTGGAGGGAATGAAGGATGTAAGCCCGGAAACAGCCCTGGAAAAGGTTAAGGAAATTACCGGACAAAGTGACTTTCTCTACTCCGAGGAAGCGGGAAATGTCCCTGCATACTATTTTTACCACGAGAACGGTCAGAGCAGCGTTGTTATAACAAAGCAGGGCGGATATCTTCTGTCTTACCTCAATGACCGTGATGTTGCCCAGGCGAAATATACCATGAGTGATGCAAAGCTCACAGCAACAATGTTTCTGGAAAAGCAGGGCTTCAAGGACATGAAGGAAAGCTACTATGAGATTGTGTCTGACGTGGCTGTCATTAACTATGCTGCGGTGCAAAACGGTTACACTCTCTATCCTGACCTTGTGAAGGTGAAGGTTGCCCTTGACACCTGCGAGGTTGTGGGCTGCGAAACAAGGGGTTATCTTATGCACCACACAAAAAGAGATATTCCCCATATAAAAGTAAGTGAAGAGACGGCAAAAAGCAAGGTTAACAGCCATGTGGAAATTCTCTCAAGCTCTCTTGCGGTTATTCCCTCAGACGGCGGCAGCGAGCATTTCTGTTGGCAGATTGAAGGCAAAGTTGAGGACAGACGGTGCCTTATTTATGTAAATACACAAACCGGTGCCGAGGAGAGACTGTTTATTTTAATCGAATCGGAAACGGGAACTCTTGCGGTGTAAACAAAAAAAGCAGTAGGCTTGCACCTGTGCCAAGAAAAATATGAACGCAACAAAAAAAGGAAGGTACAACCTTCCTTTTTTATTTATCTTACCTTTTCTTTAAATACTTTGCCTGCCTTGAATGTGGGAATTTTGGAATCGGGAACAGTTACTTCCACATTTGTGCCGGGAACCTTACAGATTCTACCTGCACGTGTTTTAACTTCAAATGTACCGAAGCCCACAATCTGTACCTTTTCACCGTTGTTTACTGTATCAACAATTGTGTCAAGAAAAGCGTTGAAGATTTCTTCTGTCTCTTTTTTCGACATCCCCTTGGCCTGAGCGACCTTAGCAATAAGTGTTGCCTTATTCATAAAATTTCTCCTCCATGCAAATATTATGCTTTCTTGGCTATAATTGTACCAAAAAAAGTAGAGTAGCACAAGATGTTTTTGAAAAAATTTGATAATTTTTGAAGAATTATGGAGGATTTAGTCGCATTTTCAAATGGCTGAAACCTAGTAATATCGGGTTTTAGTGGCTGTCATATTCAATTTTATGACCTGAAAAAATTTGATTTATTTCGTCGATTTTAATAAAGCCCGTAATAAAAACTGCAGGAATATATACCAGAGCGGCAGCAATTATGGACATGAGTGTGGAAAAGCGCAGCGACACCATATATGCTGCAGCAAAGCAAAGCACACCGCACAGAAGCGGCTTTAAAGCATGTGGCGTAAAACCAAGTCTTACGGGGGTGAACCTTCTCAAAGAAACGAGAAGAAGCACAAGGAATACCAGGTAGGAAAGCATCGTTGAAACTGCCGCACCGTTGATGCCCCATAAATGTATAAAAATAATGTTAAATACAGCTTTAACAGCTATGGCAATTGTTGCGGTTATAACCGTGCAACCCACCTTGCCGGCTCCTTGAAGAATGCAGGCAATCACCTCTCCCACAGAAAGGAATACCGCCGAAAGGGCGATGAAGACCAATGACAGGTGGTTGGTGCTGTTATCAAACAAAAAGTGAAGTATACCTTTAGGAATTGCCATAAAGCCCGCAGCACAGGGCAACGAAATTGCAAGCGCCAGCCTTATTGCCATGGATGCGTCACGGTTAATGTGTTCACTGTCACCTTTTTTTGTGTGCTCTGCCACAGCCGGAAGCACACTTGCGGCCACTGCAGTGGCTATTGATACAGGCAGAGCATAAAGCGTTGTCGCACGGGACAGACAACCGAAAGCAGTCTGAGCAGAGGGAAAGGCGGCTGCTTTAAGTGTGGGAACAACTGTGAATGTGTCCGTCATATTGAAAATAGGGTGGAGCGAGGCTGTAATTGTGATGGGCAACGAAATTGCAAGCAACCTTTTCAACTGTTTAAGCGAAAATGAGTATTTTATATGTAAATGAGACTGTTTCGCCGCAACAATGAGAATAAGCGCAGAAAGCATTGCTCCGAAGGGAACACCGCTTGTGGCGCCTGCACAGGTAGCCCACAGAGGGGAATGCAGCAGAAGAAATGCTCCCGAGAAGCCTGCCAGAAGCCTGCCGAAAGAGTCAGAAACCTGGCTTAATGCCGAGGGGGTCATGTTCATTTTGCCCTGGAAATAGCCTCGGAGGGACGCTGTTATACCACAGAAAAAAAGTGCGGGCGAAATTACCCGGAAAGCAGGAGCACACTCGCTGAGCCCTATAAAGTCTGCGATAGGCTCTGCAAAGAAAAAGATGACAAGGGCTGCAACTGTCAATACCGACACCGTGAACACCAAAGCTGTTGACATGACGGTGTTCTCCTCGTCCTTTGTGTCAGAAGCGGCTATCATCTGGGATATTGCCAGAGGAATGCCTGCGGTTGCTGCTGCAAAGAAGAACATGTACACGTTATACGCCCCATTGAAAACAGCCATGCCTTCTGCGTGAAGAAAGATCCTGTCCAAGGGTATTTTAAATATTGCGGAAAAAATCTTGCCGAGACCTGTCGCCGCGGCAAGAAGAAATGCACCTGTGATAAAGGATTGTTTTTTCATGGATTTGCTCCTTAGCTGTTACTTTTTCCGAGATATTTTTCAACAGTAGGATATGTTATGAACATATTTACAAAGGATACAAAAGCAAAAAGAATTACGCCTACTATAATAATTGCATAGATAAGCCCGAAGCACAGATATGCAACCAGAGCACAGATAAGAGAGCTTATGGCAACAGCAGAAAAGGTTACGGGTAATTTACCTATAGCGAGAATGAACGAATTTTTGTAAATGTCACGGATTGACATTTTTTCGTAGGATACAAGCAAGGTGTAAATGTAGGAATGCATAAGAAGGAAAATGAGGAAAATAACTATCATTAACCCTTGAAGAAGATAGGCTATAATATTTTCGCCTGCGAACATTCCATAGAAATAAAAATTAATGCCGCAAAGGAAAAGAAGGATGCTGTCGATTACAAAAACAATTGTGCTTTTAACAAAATACTTCTTGTATGTTGAAATGAAATCCGTCCAGAGCCATGAATGGGTGTCCTTTCTGTATTGACGGAGCACATATGTCATGCCGCTTGTCACAGCGCCGCCGCCAAAAAGTGCATAAAGCACAATGGCAAGGCTTGTTGTGAGATATGTTATCTGGATAACAGCTGTGCCTGTAGCGTCGGCGACTATCTGCTCGGAAGTAATAAGCGTGAGCGTAAAGTAAATCATAAACCAATGTATAAGGAAACTCGGCACGGAAAACAGCGCATACATTGCGTTAAGTGAAATCATTTTCCACACTCTGCGGGAGAAAATATCCCAGAAAAGAGCGAACCCTGTTTTTTCGGGAGCATCCTTTTCAACACCGGGGCCGGGAGTTTCGTAATCAAAAAGTCTGAATTTGGGTAACCTCATAACAAATCTTGCCTTTCGTTAATTTATGTATTTTAATATGTAATAACTGTACTTATTTTAGCACACAGGCACATTTATTACAACTAATTTGTGAAAAATTTCAAAAAGTCGCAAAAAAACACTTGCTTTTTGAAAAAATGTGTGTTAGAATACACCTTGCCTATTTGGAGAAGCCGTGTTCTCCTTTAGATAAATTTATTATTTAACCTTGCAGGAGGTGAGTGTTTTGCCTAACATTAAGTCCGCAAAGAAGAGAGTTCTCGTTATCGAAACAAAGACTCTTCAGAACAAGATGACAAAGTCCGCTATTAAGACAGCTCTTAAGAAGTTTGACGCAGCGGTAGAATCCGGTGATAAGGCTCTTGCTACAAGCGAATTCGCATACTGCGTAAAGAAGCTTGATCAGGCTGCAGCAAAGGGTATTTATCACAAGAATACAGTAAGCCGCAAAAAGTCTCAGCTTGCAACAAAGCTTGCTACATTAGCATAAACTTATAAAATAAAAGGGTTATTTACTTAACCCGGTAAATAACCCTTTATTTAAAGTAATTTGTTGCAAAAATATAGCGTTTCAAAAAAGTTTTAAAAAAGTTGAAAAAAACTATTGACAAAACAAACTTGACGTGCTATACTGTAAAAGTCGCTGGAAATGCTGGTGTAGCTCAATTGGCAGAGCAGCTGATTTGTAATCAGCAGGTTGCGGGTTCGAGTCCCATCACCAGCTCCATTTATTCTCGGTACTTCGGTACCGAGAATATTTAACTAAATAAGTATGGGAGAGTTCCCGAGTGGCCAAAGGGGGCAGACTGTAAATCTGTTGTCACTGACTTCGGTGGTCCGAATCCACCCTCTCCCACCAAACAAAAAAGCTTGTCGTATCCCGACAAGCTTTTTTGTTTGGTGGAATGAGAGGATGAGATGAGGACAGCTCCGGTCGCCCGCAGGCGAGGCAAACAGTCCGGTGGACTGTTTGGCAGGAGCGCGGACCAAAATCCACCCTCTTATAGTCTTTATTTGACAAAATCATCTTATTTGTTTATACTTGTTTTGTTGAGGTGATTTTATGACGCGCGAAGAAGCTTATTATCACAAACTTATGCTATCTGCGGGAATATCAGATGACTACGACAAGTATATTTCGGATGTGCTTGAAAAAGAAAACCCCCTGAGTGACGTTGTACTGGACTTGTCCTTCTGCACGGCTGACAGAAATGAAACACTAGCAGTTATTAATGACTATGTAGCTGAAGCCGAGATTGATTATGCAGTGGTATTTGATTTGATCTGGCAGTATGTACACAATTCTTGGCTGTCGGGTGATAAAACAAGTTACGAAATTGCAAAGCTTATGTATGATATTGCAATGTATCTTGGCGAAGATAAAAAGCATGAACGCCCGTGGTCATTTATGCTGTGGCTTGATGATTACTTTGAACTTGCAGAGCTTGGAATGAGAGTGTCAAAAGAGGCTCTGAACGAAGCATTTGTTGAATTTGCAGAAAATAAGAATACAGATAAAATCTATGCACTTTAACAAACACAGAAAGGTGACAGTTATGAATAAAAACTACAAAAAAATAGTAAAAACATATTTCTCTTTTACAAAGTACTGGTTTATAGGAATGATTTTGTTGACTCTGCTTGTAATTGCACTGGCGGCAGCCATGGTTTACTACGGCGAATTTTCAAGAATAGGCAAAGCAATATGGATTGTTGCCATACCCATCATAAGCCTTTATCAGTCCTTCCATATGATACCCTTCTGGCTTAAATGCAAAAAGGATTTGAAAAACGGCGAGATTGCAACAAAAAGAATAACCGTTGACAATATCGGAATGGATGTGGACCACAATTATGCTGTTAAGGGCTCAAGGGTTGTGGGCAGAATGAAGTACGCAATAGTTGACACTGATGGCGATTTTTACTTTATTTACCCCGCAAAGGGCAGAAAAATGGTGCTTGATAATGTTATCGAAGGAAAAAGCCTTGATGTTACTTATCTTAAAAACACATTCTTGGTGCTGGAAATGCAGCTCGATTTCAGAGACGAAGCAAACCCCGTGTATTCAAACTTTAAGAAAATGTTCTCGCACTATTTTTCGTCAAGCATATATTAAAGGAGATAAAAATGAGTATTGAAAAAGTAAAAGCATATTTTAATGAATTCGGCATGGCCGATAAAGTGTTGGAATTTGAAGTTTCAAGTGCAACTGTTGCCTTAGCGGCACAGGCGCTTGGGTGTGAAGAGGCGAGAATTGCAAAAACTCTTTCCTTTGCAATGGGCGAGGGCTGCATTCTGATTGTTTGCGCAGGTGATGTTAAAATTGACAACCCTAAGTTTAAAGCGGAATTTCAGACGAAAGCAAAAATGCTTCCTCATGATGTGGTTGCCGCTCTTACAGGCCACGCAGTAGGCGGCGTATGCCCCTTTGCGGTAAACGAGGGGGTTAAGGTTTACCTTGACGAAAGCCTGAAGAGATTTGAAACTGTCTTCCCCGCAGCAGGCTCCTCCAACAGCGCAATTGAGCTTACAATAGAAGAGCTCGAAAAATACGCAAAGCCCGAAAAATGGGTGGATGTGTGCAAAATGGTATGTGCTGATTAAAAGTAAACAAACAGAAAAAGGGACTTTGCCTCGGCAAAGTCCTTAATTTTTGGCAAAGAAACATTTGTGCTTGCATTGTGAACAAAAATCTGTTATAATTAAGATTGTATCATTGTGAAAAAGTATGTGAGGTGTCAAAATTGAGTTCAAAAACTCTTGTTTATATCCTTAAAAGAATGTTATTGGCAATCCTGACCGTATGGATTGTTATTACGGTTACCTTCTTTGTAATGCGTGCCGTACCCGGTGGTCCGTTCATGGGTGAAAAGGCAATCACGCCTGCAGCTCAGGCGGCATTGGAAGCTAAATACGGTATGGACAAGCCGCTCTTTGAGCAGTATACAACATATCTTTCTGATATCGTTACAAGGTTTGACTTTGGTCCTTCTCTTAAAAACCGAGGCAGAGACGTTATTGACGTTATTTCTGACGGATTTAAGACAAGCGTTCCCCTTGGTCTTTCCGCTGCATCAATTGCGCTTGTAACAGGCGTTGTTTTAGGTGCGGTTGCAGCTCTCAGGCGAAATAAGTTCATCGATAAGGTTATTATGGTAATTACCACGGCATTTGTATCAATGCCTTCCTTTATCATGGGCTCACTTTTGCTCATTGTTTTTGCAGTAAAGTTCCCCATTCTGCCTGCTAACGGTGCGACAGAGGGCGGTCTTATTCTTCCTATAATAACTCTTGCACTGTACCCCATGGCATATATTACACGTCTTACACGCTCCTCGATGCTGGACGTTTTGGGACAGGACTATATCCGTACAGCAAGAGCAAAGGGTGTTTCACCTTCAAAGGTGATTTTTAAGCATGCGCTTAAAAATTCGCTTATCCCCGTTGCAACATACTTCGGTCCCATGCTTGCATACATCGTAACAGGCTCTCTGGTTGTTGAACAGATTTTTGCTGTTCCCGGCATAGGCAGAGCTTTCGTGTCAAGTATTACTGACCGCGATTACCCCATGATTATGGGTACAACAATCGTGCTTGCAGCACTTATTGTTATCATGAATCTTGTGAGCGATATCCTCTATAAGGTTATTGACCCGAGAATTACACTTGAGTAAGGAGGCAGAAACATGAATAAAAAACCTTTTTCTATGCAAGTCGATTTAGATATGTTTAATCCTGCTTCCGATGCAGATAAAGAATATCTGGTAAAAATGCGCCCTTCTTCCACATTCTTTAAGGATGGCGTAAAGAGATTAATGAAAAATAAAATTGCATCAATCAGCCTTATGCTTGTTGTTATAGTGGCGCTGGCGTCAATTATTCTTCCCATGTTCTGGCCCTATTCCTACGACCAGCAGTTGGGCCTTCAGCCCGGTAAGCCTGTTGACCCTTCCTTCAATAATCTTGCCCCCTTTGAGTATGGCAGAACAGAGTTGAAGATGATGGAAGCGGGCGAGGATGTGTTTCCGCACCTTTTCGGTACCGATGCTTTAGGTAGAGACTACTTTATCCGTGTTGTTTACGGCACACGTATCTCTCTTGCGGTTGGTTTCTTTGCAAGTATTATCGTGCTTTTGATCGGTATGACAATCGGTTCAATTGCCGGCTACTGCGGTGGCAAGGTTGACCTTGTAATTATGCGCATTGTTGATATTATTTATTCACTTCCCGACATGCTTATGGTTATCCTTCTTTCTTCCGTATTGAAGGTTTCGTTAGGACCCGTGATTGCGGGCACCGTTCTTGAAAAAATCGGCAGTAACATCATAAGCTTGTTCATTGTATTCGGTGTTCTTTACTGGGTTTCCATGTCCCGTCTTATCCGTGGTCAGATTCTTTCACTCCGTGAGCAGGAATATGTTCTTGCGGCACGCGCAACAGGAGCAAAGGGCAGTTGGATTATAACAAAGCATCTTATCCCCAACAGCATCAGCGTTGTTATCATTTCCACCGCTCTTCAGATTCCCAATGCAATTTTCACGGAAAGCTATCTTTCTTTCCTTGGTCTGGGTGTAAATGCACCCATGCCATCCTTGGGCTCATTGGCGTCCGAAGCGTTGAAGGGTATGTCAAGCTATCCTCACAGACTGGTTATCCCTGCGCTTGTAATTTCAGTTATCGTACTGTCGCTCAATCTTCTTGGCGACGGCCTCAGAGACGCATTTGACCCCAAGTTAAACGGTTAATTAAGAAAAATCCGTGCCTTTATATATAGAAAGGATTGTTTATAAATGGCTCTATTAGAAGTTAAAGATTTAAGAACCTCCTTCTTTACCGATGCAGGCGAGGTCAAAGCTGTTAACGGTGTGTCCTTTGAATTGGAAAGAGGAAAGGTTTTAGGTATAGTAGGCGAGTCGGGCTCAGGTAAGAGCGTTACGGCCTACTCAATTATGCAGATTCTTGCCCCTGCGGGCAAAATTATAGGCGGTAGTGTCACTCTTGACGGGCAGGAGCTTATCGGAAGCGGCGAAAAGGTTATGAAAACCGTCCGCGGAAATAAGGTTTCGATAATCTTCCAGGACCCCATGACAAGCCTTAACCCCACATATACAATAGGCTCACAGCTTATGGAGGCAATTCTTCTTCATACAGACAGAAACAGAAAGCAGGCAAAGGAAAGAGCTATCGAAATGCTTAAGCTCGTTAACGTAAACGAGCCCGAAAAGAGAATGAAGCAGTACCCCTTTGAGCTCTCCGGCGGTATGAGGCAGAGAGTTATGATTGCTATGGCACTTGCCTGTGAACCTGATATATTAATTGCCGACGAACCCACAACTGCCCTTGACGTTACAATCCAGGCGCAGATACTTGAGCTCATGCAGTCTCTCCAGAAAGAACTTGGCATGGCAATTATCATGATTACACATGACTTGGGCGTTGTTGCACAGATGTGTGACGAAGTTATCGTTATGTATGCGGGCAACATATGCGAAAGAGGCACCGCAGACGAAATTTTCTACAACCCTCAGCATGAATACACGAAGGGTCTTATGCGCTCGCTTCCCTCCACAAGCAGCGCGGGCACACGTCTTCAGCCTATTACAGGCACGCCCATTGACCTTCTTAACATGCCACAAGGCTGTGCCTTTGCACCCCGTTGCGATGAGGCAATGAAAATTTGTATAACAAAGCCCTCACCTGAATTTGAGGTGGGCGAAAATCATACAAGCCGTTGCTGGATGTGTGCTAAGAGTGCACTTTCTTCCGGTGAGGCGTTAATGGAAATTGAAGGCGGTGAAAACAATGAATAATAAGCCTTTAATCGAAGTCAACGGACTTTCTAAGTATTTCGACGTTAACACGGGGCTTTTTAAAACAAAGAAGCTTAAGGCGGTTGACAATGTTTCCTTTGCTATTAAAAAGGGCGAGACCTTAGGTCTCGTAGGTGAATCGGGCTGCGGTAAGACAACTGTCGGCAGAACAATTCTCCACCTTTATAACCCTACAAGCGGTGAAATTATCTATGACGGAAAGCAAATTAAATCCAAGCAGAGCATAGAGGATTTCCGCCGTCATGCAACAATGGTTTTCCAGGACCCCTATTCGTCTCTTAATCCGAGAATGACCGTCTCTGACATTATAGGTGAGCCTCTCGATGTGCACAAAATGTACACTTCCAAAAAGGAGAGAGAGGAAAAAATTCTTGAGCTTATGGGACACGTTGGTCTTAACAGTGAGCACGCTTCCCGTTATGCCCATGAATTCTCCGGCGGTCAGAGGCAGAGAATTGGTATTGCGCGTTCTCTGGCTGTAAATCCCGACTTTATTGTATGTGACGAGCCTGTAAGTGCTCTTGACGTATCCATTCAGGCGCAGGTTATCAACATGTTTGAAGACTTGCAGGACAAGATGGGTCTTACGTATCTTTTCATTGCACACGATTTGTTGGTTGTACGTCACATAAGCGACCGTATCGCCGTAATGTATTTGGGCAGAATGGTTGAACTTGCGGATTCCAAGGAGATTTATGACAATCCCTTGCATCCGTACTCAAAATCGCTTCTTTCTGCGGTGCCTGTTCCGGACCCGAAGATTGCGCGCGAAAACACAAGAATTGTGCTTGAAGGTGATATACCTTCTCCTTTGAATGCACCCTCGGGTTGCCCCTTCAGAACAAGATGTCCCTATGCAACCGATGTTTGTGCCGAGGCGATGCCTGAGTTCAAAGAGGTACAGACAGGTCACTTCGTGGCATGCCACAGAGTGAACGAAATTAATTAAAATTTTAAGCGAAAAGCTTAAGATATAAAAAGAAAGGATGGAAAAAACCATGAAACTCAGAAAACTTTTAGCGGTTGTCCTTGCTTGTACATTTGTACTTTCAATGGCAGCTTGCGGCGGCAACGATAATGCAACTGACCCCACAGCAGCAGCTCCTGTTCAGTCTCTTGCAGTATGTCTTGCTTCCGAACCCGACACACTTGACCCCGCACTCAACTCTTCTGTTGACGGTGCAACAATGGTAGCACACCTTTTCTCTTCTCTTGCTAAGTGGGCTCAGGACGATAACGGCAACCTCGTAATCGTTCCCGAATGCGTTGAAGAGCTTGTTGAAGGTGTTGAAAACGAAGACGGTACAATCACTTATACCTACACACTTAAAGAAGGTCTTAAGTGGTCCGACGGTCAGCCTCTCACAGCAGCTGATTTCGTATTCAGCTGGAACAGAGCTGCAGCTCCCGCTACAGCAGCTGACTACTGCTACATGTTTGACGTAATCAAGGGCTACAAGGATGTTGAAGCAGAAGCAGAAGGCGCTAAGCTTGCTGTTGAAGCTCTTGACGAAAGAACTCTCGAAGTTACTCTTTACAACAAGGTTAACTACTGGAACGAGCTTCTTGCTTTCCCCACATACATGCCTGTACGTGAAGATGTTGTAGCTGACGAAGCTTGGGCTACAGATCCCTCCACATATGTATGTAACGGTCCCTACACAATCACAGCTTGGGAACATGACAGCGTTATCACACTTACAAAGAACGAAAACTACTATGATGCGGCAGCTGTAACAATGCCCGAAATCAAGTGCTATCTTTCCGATGACGCAAACAACATGCTCACAAACTTCAAGAACGGTTCCTGGCTTCTTATCGATGACGTTCCCACAGCGGAAATCCCCGCTCTTAAGACTCAGTATCCCGATGAATTTGTAGTTGCAGGTCAGCTCGGTACTTACTTCGTATGCTGGAACGTTAACGAAACACTCCTTCCTGCAGACACAACTCTCACAGGCGCTGAAAAGGAAGCAGCTCAGGCTGAAATCCGTAACGCACTCGGTCTTCTTCTTGACCGTAACTACATTGTAGAAGCAATCAGCCAGGCAGGTGAAATGCCCGCATCCACATTTGTAGGTAGCGGTCTTACAGATGCTGACGGCACAGAATACATCCAGAATGCAGGTAATTCCGACGAATACACAGGCTACTTCGATATAAACGCTGTTGAAGCAAACTTCACAGCAGCTGTTGAAGTTCTTAAGAAGTACTACGCATTCGATGAAGCTACAGGCATGTTCACAAATGCTCCTTCTCTCACATATATTTACAACACAAACGATGCTCACCAGGCTATCGGTGAATATATCCAGGGCGCATTCGCAGGCGTAGGCTTCACACTTAACCTCGAAAACCAGGAATGGAACACATTCCTTAACACACGTAACAACGGTGACTTCTCCGTTGCAAGACATGGTTGGGTAGCTGACTACAACGATCCCATCACATTCCTTGACATGTGGATTACATCTTCCGGTAACAACGATGCTCAGCTCGGTAAGGGTGCTCACGCAGACTTCAAGGGCTACTCCATCGACCTTACACCCTTCGGTTATGATGTAGTTGTTGAAAACGGTACATGGGCAGAAACATACGACGTAGTTATTTCCTACGTTAAGTCCTGCGGCGATATCGAAACAAGATATGCTCTTATGCACTATGCAGAAGACCTTCTTATGTCCACAGGCTGTATCAACCCTGTTTACTACTACACAGATATCTACATGCTTAACTCTTCCGTTAAGGGCTTCTACTCCAACCCCTTGGGTTACAAGTACTTCATGTACACAACAGTAGAATAAGATTAAGTTTAAAAGCACGCCGAAAGGCGTGCTTTTTGTTTGCAAGCCGGGGACAGTTTAAAAAAATTTTACAAATTCATGCAACTTTTTGTCGGTTTAAATGGTATTATAAATGAAGAGGCTTTCTTGACAAGTAAGCCGCGATATTATATAATTAAAATTGGTACAGTGTGAATTTGAAAAATCGGAGAAGATAGTATGAATGTAAAAAAATATCTTTTAATCGTAACTTGTACAACCTTCATATTTGCAATTTTTTCGGCGGGAATTATTTTCTTTAACTCAGCCTTTGGCGGTGGCGTAAACATGCCTGACGGCACAGTGGACGAACATGTAAAGGGTCTTGAAGAGGTTGAGAAAAGCAAGCCGTATAATATACTCCTGTTAGGTGTGGATGTTGAAGCAAAGCTTACTGACGTTATGATGCTTTGTCAGATTGACCCGGTGGACCATCAGGTAAATATGCTTTCTATCCCCCGTGATACACGAATCAGACTTAATAACCGCAACCTGAAGATAAATTCTTCCTTTTCCCATGGCGGTGTTGAGCAGGTAATAAATTGCGTCAAGGAGCTTACCGGCTTGCCTGTGCACCATTATTTCCTCATCGACACAAAGGCTTTCCGTGACACAATCGATGCTTTGGGCGGCGTGTACTTTACAGTGCCACGCAAGATGGACTATGAAGACCCCTTGCAGGATTTGTACATTCACCTTGAAAGAGGCTACCAGCTTCTTGACGGTGACAAGGCAGAGCAGCTGGTGCGTTTCCGTCGCTATACAAACGGCGACATTGACCGCATTAAGGTCCAGCAGGACTTTATGAAGGAGCTTATCGAGC
The DNA here is from genome assembly GCA_045649205.1 of Candidatus Flemingiibacterium sp. Lineage (GTDB taxonomy): Bacteria > Bacillota > Clostridia > Oscillospirales > CAG-272 > Flemingiibacterium. The sequence continues at coordinate 23,146 of JAZRPJ010000187.1, read as the reverse complement.
AGAAGCTTACGGCAGCGTATATTCTTAAAATCCCCGAGGTGTACTCAATTGTTGAGAAAAATTCCTCAACGGATATGACACGCCGTGAAATGATTGATGCAGGTAAACAGCTTCTGGCTGTTAAGGACAGCGAAAAGTTCAAGTCATTCACTGTGCCCGGCGAGGGTCAGTATATAGGCGAGGTTTCCTACTACGTTCACTATAAGGACGATTTAAAAACGCTTATTGAAACAGAATTTAAATAACAAGAAGCGAAAGCGTGAAATAATTTTATACAAAACCGTGCTATAGTAGTACGGTTTTTGTATATTTTAACGTTTTGAGCAAAAAATACTAAAAAATGCTTGAAAATAACACCGATTACGGATATAATATTAGATGGTAGTTAGGATGATGAAGTATGAAGAAAATTTTTGCAGTTTTTGCATGCCTGATGCTTATTACAGGCTGTGCACCCAAAAATGCGGTTGAAACTACGGAAGACGTTCAGCCAACAGAAGCTGTAACGGTTGAAAGCGTTACAGAAAATTCCACCGAAGGGATTGAAGAAATAGTGCAGGCAGTTATCACAATGGAGTCCGGCGATACAATAAAGCTTGAATTGTACCCCGATGTTGCTCCCATTACAGTTGAAAATTTCAAGACTCTCGCAAACGACGGTTTTTACGACGGTCTTACATTCCACAGAATTATCAGTGGATTTATGATTCAGGGCGGTTGCCCCCTTGGTAACGGTACAGGCGGTCCCGGCCACAACATCAAGGGCGAATTTTTAGCTAATGGTGTTGTTAATAACCTTAAGCACACACGCGGTGTTATTTCCATGGCAAGAAGCCAGATGCCCGATAGTGCAGGCAGTCAGTTCTTTATCATGCACCAGGATGCTCCTCACCTTGACGGTCAGTATGCAGCCTTTGGTAAGGTTGTTGAAGGCATTGAGGTTGTGGACAAGATTGCATCCGTTGAAACAGACTATTACGATGCTCCCATCGAAAAGGTTGTTATCGAATCCATCACAATTGTTGAGTAAGAGTTTAATATGGCATAAGCCGTTATTAATATTTTAAATAAATTTTTATTTAGGAGGTCTTTAACATGGCAGTTAAAGTTGCAATCAATGGTTTTGGCCGTATCGGCCGTCTCGCGTTCAGACAGATGTTTGGCGCTGAAGGTTACGAAGTAGTAGCTATCAACGATCTTACAGATCCTAAGATGCTCGCTCACCTTCTCAAGTATGACACAGCACAGGGTGGTTACTGCGGTAAGATCGGTGCAGGCACACACACAGTTGTTGCAGGCGAAGGTTCTATCACAGTTGATGGTAAGGAAATCAAGATTTATGCAGAAAAGAACGCAGCAGATCTTCCCTGGGGTGAAATCGGTGTAGACGTAGTTCTCGAATGTACAGGTTTCTACTGCTCCAAGGAAAAGAGCCAGGCTCACATCGACGCTGGTGCTAAGAAGGTAGTTATCTCCGCTCCCGCTGGTAACGATCTTCCCACAATCGTATTCTCCGTAAACGAAAAGACACTTACAGCTGACGATAAGATTATCTCCGCTGCTTCTTGTACAACAAACTGCCTTGCTCCCATGGCTAAGGCTCTTAACGACTATGCAGAAATCCAGTCCGGTATCATGGCTACAATCCATGCTTACACAGGCGACCAGATGATCCTCGACGGTCCTCACAGAAAGGGTGACCTTCGTCGTGCTCGTGCAGGTGCTGCAAACATCGTTCCCAACTCTACAGGTGCTGCAAAGGCTATCGGTCTTGTAATTCCCGAACTTAACGGCAAGCTCATCGGTGCTGCTCAGAGAGTTCCCGTTCCCACAGGTTCTACAACAATCCTTACAGCTGTTGTTAAGGGTGCAGACGTAACTAAGGAAGGCATCAACGCTGCTATGAAGGCTGCTGCTTCTGCTTCCTTCGGTTACAACGAAGATGAAATCGTATCTTCCGACGTTATCGGTATGACATACGGTTCTCTCTTCGATGCTACACAGACAATGGTTTCCAAGGTTGGCGATGACCTTTACCAGGTACAGGTTGTTTCTTGGTATGACAACGAAAACAGCTACACAAGCCAGATGGTAAGAACAATTAAGTACTTCGCAGAACTCGCGTAAGTTTTAAAATTAAGCCCGACACTGTGTGTCGGGCTTTTTATTTTAGAACTTACGCGAGTCAATTAATTGCAAGCCCAGCTTGCATGAATTAACTTCGTTGTGAATTGTGCCTTTGGCTCATGAATAGACTTCGTCATTAAAGAAAAACTGCACTTGAACTTTCAAGTGCAGTTTCGTTTAGTCTTCAATTATAAAATATGTATGGTAGGGCCTATTATGCATCTGATACATGGGTACAAACTTCAAGCCATAGCCTGTTAATGCAATTTCATTTTCTACGGGAGTAAGGTCCTTGCCGATGGTTAAAAACTTTTTGTAGCTGTTTTCACAAACCATTACAAAGGGACCGTACATAACAGCGCCAACTTCTTTGCCCTCAAGCTTATCGGGGGTCTTTTCAAAGCGCACTTCGTAATTGAAATTAACTTCGATTACATCTGTAGCTCCTGCCTTGTGGAAAAGGCGTGCATATCTGCCTTCTTCCGGAAGGTTAAAGGGGTTTTCACACCAGGTGGGAATACGGAAAAGAATTTCCATATCGCAATCACCTGTAACAGTGATTTTTCCGCCACCAAAGGGGAAGAGGGTGTCAATTTCCACGCATACGTCACCATTATAGGTTGCGGGCACATACTGATTTACAACAAGTGTATTGTCGTCCTTGATAAAGAAGGATGCGTCCTGATATTTTACGTGGTTTTCCATTCCTGTGCCGTGACAGCAGGTGAAAGAATCGTAGTCGTCTGTGTATTCCTTTTCTGCACCGGGGCCAATGGGAAGCATGTATGTAACGCCGTTGTGATGGTTTTCGTCAACGAAGGGTGTCTGGGAGGCCAGTATCTGATTAATCATGGCTCTTTCGTAATAATCCATATACTTAACCTCATCGGGGTTTAAGCCGTAGAGCATACGTGCCGTTTTGAGCATGTTATATGCGGCACAGGTTTCGCAGTTTGTGGCTTCCTTAATGTTGAGTGCCAGTTCGTCGGGGTTTTTAAAGGTTTCAGCCTGACCAACACCGCCGATTGCATACATGTGGTGCTCTGTCACTATATCAAAAAAGCTTTTACCTATGGAGTAGTAAAAATCGTCCTCAGTTGCCATATATTCCTCGATTGCACCAAGTATCTGAGGAATATGCTGGTTAGCATGAAGGTTTTTAATTGTATCCTCACCCTTGGCTAAACCGGGGAAAATGTTTTCATTATCAAACATTTTTGCCGTTGCAAGATATTTTTCCTCGCCTGTTATGTTGTAAAGAGCTGTGAGCGACTCGTTCATGCCACCAAATTCACCGGCGATGTACATGCTCCACATTTTTGTGCGGTGCTCATGGGAAAGGAGAGCAAGGCGGTCTGCAATCCAGCTTGCAATTCCCTTTGCACAATCAAGCGCTTCCTCGTTGCCACCACGGGTGTAACAGTCAAGAAGACCTGCAACTATTTTGTGAAGCGTATAATAGGGTGCCCAGATTTTGTTGTACTTTGTGAACTTTTCCAAAAGTGCAAACTGGTCGGGGGAGTAGGCAGACAAAAAGCCCTCGCCCCATTCCTCGGGGTTGGTGCTCCAAAGCTCTTCCTCGGGGTGCTCGCTGTCACCCTTCGTCACAAAGTCACTTGCTTTGCCTTTGCACATTAACTGCATTTTGCGAAGCTCTGTGACCATATAGTCCATTTTTTCTTTGAATACAGCCTCGCCTGTTGCACTGTATGCCAGGGCAAGCGCTGAAAGAAAATGCCCTGTTGAATGCCCTCTGAGAAGCCCCTTGGGTTCTTCCCAGCCGCCTAAAGGCTCACATTTATTTTCCAAGCCGAATGTCATACGGAAGTTGTAGAGCATTCTGTCGGCATCGAGCAATCTTAAATAAGTAAGTGTACGTTCTCTGTTTTCAGAAAATGCGCTTTTTTTCAACACTGCATCGCTAAGGCGTGCGTATTGTCCTTTAAGTTTAATCATGATGTAATCCTTTCGACATAAAATTCTAAAAAAATCTTAACATACAGAGGGCTGTAAAGTCAATATAACAGTTGAAATTATGGAAACAATATTGTATAATTAAGTAAATGTTTTATGGAGGATGATAAAAATGAAACTTGAATTCAAAAACGGCTGGAATGTAATTGACGATAATGAAAAAGCAAAGGTTTTCGAATTTGGCGAAGGTTATAAAACATACCTTGACGAAGGTAAGACAGAACGCGAATGCGTTAAGACAACCATTGCTATGGCAGAAGCGGCAGGCTTTAAGAACCTTGCAGAGGTTGAAAGCCTTAAGGCAGGCGACAAGGTTTACGCAGTAAACAAAAATAAGTGCATTATGCTTTGCACAATAGGTACAAAGAAAGTGAGCGAAGGCGTTAATATTGCAGGCGCTCATATCGATGCACCCCGTCTTGACTTAAAGCAGAATCCCCTTTTCGAAGACGGCGAAATGGCTTTCTTCAAGACACATTACTATGGCGGCATCAAGAAGTATCAGTGGGCGGCAATTCCCCTTGCAATTCACGGTGTTGTAGTGCTTGCTGACGGCACAAAGAAGGACATTTCCATCGGCGACTACGACGACGATTTCACATTTGTTATAACTGACCTTCTTCCTCATCTTGGTCGCAACCAGATGGCTAAGACAGGTGATAGGATGCTTGAGGGCGAACAGCTCACAATCCTTCTGGGCTCCATTCCTTACGAAGGTGAAGACGATGAGGAAACCGGCCTTAAGAAGGGTGAGGTTAAGAGCAAAATGCTCGCTATCATTAACGAAAAGTACGGCATCTGCGAGGAAGACTTCCTTTCTGCAGAGCTTGAAATTGTTCCCGCATTCAAGGCTAAGGACCTTGGCTTTGACCGCAGTATGATTGCGGCATACGGTCATGATGACCGCGTTTGCTCTTACGCAGCACTCAAGGCTATTTTAGATATTGAAACACCTGAAAGAACAGCTGTTTGCATCCTTACAGACAAGGAAGAGGTTGGCAGCATGGGTAACACAGGTGCAAAGAGCTACTTTATGCAGCTTATCCTTTCCGAGCTTATGGAAAAGACAGGCGAAGCTCCCTCCGACATTAACCGTCTCAGAATGCTTGATAAGTCCTACTGCCTTTCTGCTGACGTTTCAGCAGCATTCGACCCCAAGTTCAGTGATGTTTATGACGGACAGAACTGCGGCAGAATGAATAAGGGTATCGCTGTAAGTAAGTACACAGGCAGCGGCGGTAAGAGTGGCAGCAACGATGCATCTGCAGAGCTCATGGGTCTTGTAAGAAAGATTTTTAACGACAACAACGTGCTCTGGCATACAGCTGAATTGGGTAAGGTTGATGCAGGCGGCGGCGGTACAATCGCTCAGTTTGTTGCAAACTTAGGCGTTAACACAATCGACTGCGGCGTTCCCATGCTTAGCATGCACGCACCCTATGAAGTTGTGGGCAAGATGGATGTGTATATGTCCTATAAAGCATTTGCGGCATTCTATAAGGATTGCAAGTAATTTGGTGTAAATTATGCGAATTGACAAATATTTAAAGGTTTCGCGCCTTATAAAAAGGCGTACTGTCGCCGCTGAGGCTTGTACAGGTGGCAGAATTACAATTAACGACAAGGTTGCAAAGGCATCGAGCGAGGTCAAGGTGGGCGATATTATAACCATAACCTTCGGCGAAAGAGTTATCAGAGTTAAAGTTGAAGCCATCAGCGAGCATGCTCTTAAGGCCGATGCGGCAACAATGTATAGCGTAATCGATGGCTGAATAAGCGGCAAATGGCAATTTCCTATAAATAAGAAAAAGTCTCTGTTTCACGGAGACTTTTTCTTAATTTTGTTAAAATAACTATTTACAAAGGTAATATTTTACGTTATAATAATTATGTATCTCTATATGATAGGGGTACGTGTCGAAAGACATCCTTTAAAATATTTTAGGCGTAAGCCTTTGAAGATGAAAGGAAGGAAACTTTATGAAAAAGGTTTTAAGTATCCTTGTTGTAATTTGCGTTATGCTCTCCTGCATGAGCACAGCTTTTGCGGCAGACTATTCCCTTGCAATTAACAACAACGTAGCACTCATGGTTGGCAGCTCCAACGCAGTAGCGTGGAACAGCATTGTTCAGACTGTTGCACCCGTTGAGGAAAATGGCGTTATGCTCGCTCCTGTTGGTTTTGTAGCAGTAGCTTTTAACGGCAGCGTTGAAGAAATTAACGGTATTACAGTAGTAAAGCTCGGTAACAGAGTTGCTGCAATGAAGGAAGGCAACAGAGATGTTGTTGTTGAAGGCAGAGTATATTATCCCGCTGTTGCACCCAAGATGGTAAACGGCGCACTTATGCTTCCCGTTGAATTCCTTGGCGAAACAGTTCTCGGTAAGCACGTATACTACGATGATGCTACAAAGTTGGCAGTTATTTCTCACAGAAAGTGCCTCTCTTCCCGTGACAGAGATGTTATTTCCACAATTTCCGGCGCAATTACATCAGGTTCTCTTCCTGAAATATCTATTAAGGCTCCCGCAATTGCAGAAGTTGGCGGAGCTATGGGTGGTATAAATGCAGAAACAGGTAAGCTTACATTTACAAGTGTTTATGCTGACCAGGAACCCGAACCCGAAAATAACGGCATGTGCATGATCGACGGTAACATTGGCTCCCGTTGGGCAAGCCAGGGCGCTGCAAGCGCAACACTTGACCTCGGCGCAGTAAAGCCCGTTACTCATGTAAAGGTTGCAGTTTGGAAGCCTTCTGAAAGAAGCACAAACTACTCTCTCGAAGTTTCCGCAGATGGCAGAACCTACAAGAAGATTCATGACGGTGGTTCTTCCGGCGCTACATTCGATTCCTACGACGTAAACGATTCTATCCGTTACGTTCGTATCAATGCAAACGGTACAACAGTAGGCGATTGGGCAAGTATCCTTGAACTTGAAGCATGGAACGGCACAGCAGTTGTTGTGCCCACTACAGGTACACCCGGCGTAGCAGGTAGCGTTGTAGTAGCTCCCTCCGGCACAAAGGTTACACTTACATCTTCTATGCTTACAGCAAGCCAGACACCCGAAGCTGAAAACCATGCAGGTAACCTTGTTGACGGCAACAAGCAGACAGTATGGGCTTCTCAGGGCGATGCATCTGTTACAATCAACCTCGGTAGCGCAAAGACAGTTTCTACAGTCGGCGTTGCAATGAGAATGTATGAAGACAACAGAACAATTCCTTACGATATCGAAATTTCTTCTAACGGAACAAGCTATACTCAGGTATGGACAGGTTCAAGTGATGAAATGACAGATACAACAAAGTACGTATCCGTAGGCAGCGGTGCTCAGTATGTTCGTATCACAGCTCACGGTAACACAATTTCCGGTTGGAACTCTATCGCAGAAGTTGAAGTTTATTCCTCCGGCGCAGCTACAGGTACAACAACTACAACCACAACTACAACAACTACTACTGCAGGCGCAGGTAGCGTTGTAGCAAGTGCAACAGGCACAAAGGTTGCCCTTTCTACTTCAATGCTCACAGGTAGCCAGACACCTGAGGCTGAAAACCATGTTGGTAACCTTATCGACGGTAACAAGATGACAGTATGGGCTTCTCAGAACGAAGCAAACGTTGTTATCGACCTCGGTAGCGCAAAGACACTTTCCTGCATCGGCGTTGCTATGAAGATGTACGAAGATACACGTACAATCCCCTATAAGATTGAAGTTTCCAGCGACGGCGTAAGCTACAGCGAAGTATGGTCCGGCGACAGCGAACAGATGACAGATACAACAAAGTATGTATCCACATCTGCAAGCGCAAGATACATCAGAATTACAGCGTACGGTAACACAGTTTCCGGCTGGAATAGTATCGCAGAAGTTGAAGTATATTCAAAATAATTTCATAAATGGCGCAGACCATAAAACGGGCACTTATATAAGTGCCCGTTTTGTATTGGCACGCAAAAAGGGACAAGGCATACAGCATATGTATAGCCTTGACCCTTTTCGCGCACTTCTGCATCCATTTCTGAAAATTATTTTTTTTAGCGTAGAGCGCAATTCTGCAATATAAAGAAATAAAGATAGCCTTAGTCGGCTATCTTTATTTCTTTATATACGTCTTGTTTGCGGAGCCCGCGGTCCTTTGCAACCTGTTTTATTGCATCCTTTTCTGTCAAGCCTTGGGAAACGTGATAATTAAAATGCTCTTCAATGCTCATTTGTGTCCATGATGCTTTTTCTTCTGCATCCAGCTCTTCCTCGCTTTTGCCCTCCACAATGAGAACAAATTCACCCTTGGGAAGGGTTGTTTCATAATAACTTACAGCCTCTTTGAGGGTAAGGCGGATAAACTCCTCGTGGATTTTTGTGAGCTCGTGGCAAAGAGTGATTCTGCGGTTGCCCCAGTATTTGTACATGTCCTCAAGGGTTGTCTGGAGCTTGTGGGGCGCCTCGTAAAAAATCATTGTACGGGTTTCGTTTTTAAGGCGTTCAAAAAGCTCAATACGGTTTTTTCTGTTTGTTGAAATAAAGCCTTCAAAAACAAATTTAATTGTGGAAAGCCCGCTGGAAATAAGCGCCGTAACCGCCGCAACGGCACCGGGCACGGGGACAATGTTAACCCCGGCTTCAATGCAAAGCTTTACCAAGTCCTCACCCGGGTCGCATATTGCAGGCGTGCCCGCATCGGAAACAAGAGCAATATTACATCCGTCAACAAGCTTCTGCACAAGGTAGGGACCCTTTTCTGCCTTGTTGTGCTCGTAGTAGCTGGTCAAAGGCTTTTCAATGCCTAAGTGATTTAAAAGTGTAAGTGTTCTGCGGGTATCCTCGGCAGCGATTAAGTCAACCTCGTTTAAAACCCGCACGCAGCGGTAGGTTATATCTTCTAAATTACCTATGGGTGTTGCGCAAAGATATAATGTTCCGGACATAGCAATTTCTCCTTTCAAAGAAGAGATAAGTTGTGACAAGCACGTGAATAATGGATGGTTTGCACTGCAAACATCATAGATTACAGTTCATCTGTAATTTGCTGTATGTAATTGCCTTCATCGTCGTACATGCAGACGGGAGCGGTCACCTTAAGCTGTACCTTTCCGTAGAGAGCACCCTCAATGAGTATAAGGTTGGGTGCACTTTTGCTGTTTGGTTGCACCATGGAAAGCCGCTTGGGTTCAATTGAGTATTTGCGGAAAGCCGATATAACATCGCAAAGCCGGTCAGCACGATGTACCATGAAAAGCTTGCCGTGTTGCTTTAACATGTCGGAAGATATGCGCACAACATCGTCAAGGGTACAGTGAACCTCGTGGCGTGCTACTGCAAGGTAGTCATTGGGGTTTACAAGCCCGCCGCCTTGATTCATGTAAGGGGGGTTGCAGGTAACAGCGTCAAATTTACGTTTTCCGAAAATTTCAACACAGTCCTTCAAATCGGCATTTACAACCCTTATTTTGTCGGAAAGGTTATTAAGTTCCATTGTGCGGCTCGCCATAGATGCTACAGTTGGCATTATTTCAACCGCATCTATGCTTTCAAGGTTGTTTCTTGCCCAGCACAAAACAGGGATAATGCCTGTACCTGTGCATAAGTCAAGCACTTTTGCGCCTTTTTTGAAAGTTGCAAATTTAGAAAGAAGCACCGCATCACTTCCAAAGCAAAAGCCATCCTTTGTCTGGATAATTTTATAACCGCCTATGTTTAAATCTTCAATTTTTTCATTAGGTAAAAGTATATTTTCCATAAAAGCACCAATTCTAATTAAAAACGCCAAGGAAACCCTTGGCGTTTTTAATTCACATGTAATTACTCTTCAACGGGAGCGCCTACAGGACAAGCTTCTGCACAGCTACCGCAGCTAACACATTCGTCAGCGTTGATAACGTACTTAGCGTCGCCTTCAGAAATGCAACCAACGGGGCAAGCAGATGCGCATGCGCCACAGCTGATGCAATCGTCATTGATAATGTATGCCATAGTGAAGCACCTCTTTCCTAAAATCTAAATACATTGTACCATAAAACAAATAAAATTCAATACTTATTTTGCAAAATGTCGTTGTTTTTTTATTACAGGTTATATATAATTAGGATATAAGGTGAGGTAACAGGTATGGAATTTAACTTAGGCGGAATAAAATTAAAAAATAACGTATTTCTTGCTCCTATGGCAGGTGTGACTGACCTGGCTTTTCGCAGGGTGTGTCACAAACTTGGGTGTGCTCTTTCGTATACAGAAATGGTAAGCGCAAAGGCGCTCAGCTTTGAAAGCAGTAAAACTGAGGACATGATGGAAACGGAATGCTTGCCTTCGGCGGTGCAGATTTTCGGCCATGAAAGTGCAACAATGGCTTCGATTGCGGCAAAAGCAGCTGAGGCGGGGCTTTTTCTGGACATAAACATGGGATGCCCGGCACCTAAAATTGTGAATAACTCTGACGGCAGTGCTCTTATGAAAAATCTGCCCCTGGCAAGAGAGATTGTGCGTGAGGTGGTCAAGGCATCTCCCAAAAAGGTAAGTGTCAAAATGCGGCTTGGCTGGGACGAGGGGAGCAAAAATGTAATAGACCTTGCCCGTATCTGCGAGGAGGAAGGGGCTTTTGCCATAACCGTTCACGGCAGAACCCGCGAGCAGTTTTATTCGGGTGTTGCTGACTGGGAGGCTATCGCCCGTGTAAAAGAAGCGGTGAAAATCCCTGTTATCGGAAACGGCGACATTTTTTCGGCGCAGGATGCCGTAAGAATGATAGAAGAAACAAAGGTTGACGCTGTTATGATAGGAAGAGGTGCTCAGGGTAACCCCTGGATATTTTCGCAAACCGAGGCACTGCTCAATGGCAAAGAAGTAATAATTCCTACAACAGAGGAAAAAATGGAGCAGGCAATTGAACATATTGAAATGCTGTGCGCACTTAAGGGTGAATATATAGGCATACGAGAGGCAAGAAAGCATGCCGCATGGTATATAAAGGGAATAGAGGGTGCTGCAGCCACACGTGACGCAATTAACAGGTGTGAAAGCCTTGATGATATGAAAAATGTTTTGATATCTTTAGCAAAATGCGGTTGACGGAAGTTATAAAAGTTGATATAATAAGTAAAATAAGATTTCATATAAAGAAAGGGGTATAATAATGGACAAGATTCTTTATGAAGGCCTTACCTTCGATGATGTGCTTCTGATTCCTCAGAAAAGTGATGTTTATCAGGTTGGTATCGATCTTTCCACAAGACTGACAAACAAGATCAAGCTCAATATTCCTCTTATGAGCTCAGCTATGGATACTGTTACAGAATCTGCTCTTGCGATTGCCATTGCCCGTGAAGGTGGTATTGGTATCATCCACAAGAATATGACTATTGAAGCTCAGGCAAATGAGGTGGACAAGGTTAAGAGAAGCGAAAACGGAGTTATCGTTAATCCGTTCTCTCTTTCTGCACAGCATACTCTCTCTGATGCCGATACCCTTATGGGTAAATATAAGATTTCAGGTGTGCCGATTACTGATGAGACAGGCAAGCTTGTAGGTATTCTTACAAACCGTGACTTAAGATTTGAAACAGACTTCAACCGTTCTATCGGTGAAGTTATGACAAGAGAAGGTCTTATTACAGCTCCCGAAGGCACAACTCTTGACGAAGCACAGGAAATTCTTCGTCACCATAAGATTGAAAAACTTCCTATCGTAGATGGAAACTATATGCTTAAGGGTCTTATCACAATTAAGGATATTGAAAAGGCTATTCAGTATCCTAACTCAGCACGTGATGAGAGGGGCAGACTTCTTGCAGGCGCTGCCGTAGGCATTACAAATGACGTGCTTGATCGTGTAAAGGCTCTTGTTGACGCAAGTGTTGACGTTGTAGTTCTTGACTCGGCTCACGGCCACTCTAAGAACATCATGACATGTATTGATAAGATTAAGAATGCTTATCCCGAACTTCAGCTTATTGCAGGTAACATTGCAACCTATGGCGGTTGTGAAGACCTTATCAAGGCAGGTGCTGATGCTGTTAAGGTTGGTATCGGTCCCGGTTCTATCTGTACAACAAGAGTTGTAGCAGGTATTGGTGTGCCCCAGCTTACAGCTGTTATGCAGGCAGCAGAAGCGGCAGCTAAGTACAACATTCCCATTATCGCTGACGGTGGTATCAAGTATTCAGGTGACCTTCCCAAGGCTATCGCGGCAGGTGCTGATGTTATCATGATGGGTTCACTCTTCGCAGGCTGTGACGAATCTCCCGGAGATACAGAAATCTACCAGGGCAGAAAATTCAAGGTTTACCGTGGCATGGGCTCTATTGCAGCCATGGAACAGGGCAGTAAGGACCGTTACTTCCAGTCCGGCTCAAAGAAGCTTGTTCCCGAAGGTGTTGAAGGTCGTGTACCTTACAAGGGACCCCTTTCTGAAACTATATTCCAGCTTCTCGGCGGTCTTCGTGCAGGTATGGGTTATTGCGGTAGTGCATCTATCGAAGAATTGAAGAAGAAGGGTCAGTTTGTGAAGATTTCTTCCGCAGGTCTTCGTGAAAGCCATCCCCATGATATTTCTATTACAAAGGAAGCACCTAATTATACAACTAACATATAAAAATTGAAAGGCGGATGAAAATGGATAAGGAAATCGTAATTACCAGATTAACCGATGCAGGTGTAGTTGCTGTTGTTCGTGCTGAAAACGGCGAAAAGGCAAAGAGAATTGCCGACGCTTGTATGGAAGGCGGCGTTCCCGCTATTGAACTTACATTTACAGTTCCCATGGCACATCACGTTATTGAAGATTTGGCTAAGGAATATTCCGATGGTAGCATGATTCTCGGTGCAGGTACAGTTCTTGACAGCGAAACTGCAAGAATTGCAATCCTCTCCGGTGCACAGTACATTGTAAGTCCCTGTTTCGACCTTGAAACAGTTAAGCTTTGTAACCGTTACCGCATCCCCTGCATGCCCGGCGCTATGACAATCAAAGAGGTTGTTACAGCTATGGAAGCAGGCGCAGATATTGTTAAGGTATTCCCCGGTGAAGCTTTCGGTCCTAAGATTCTGAAGGCTATCAAGGGTCCCCTTCCTCAGGCTAAGATGATGCCTACAGGCGGTGTTGACGTAAATAACGTTGGTGAATGGATTAAGGCAGGTGCTTGTGCAGTTGGTGCAGGCGGTGCTTTAACAGGTGGCGCAGCTACAGGCGACTACAAGGCTATTACAGAAAAGGCAAAGGCTTTTGTACAGGCTGTAAAGGAAGCAAGAGGTTTATAAGAAATTAGAAAAGCCGCCTGCGGGCGGCTTTTTCTGAATAATCAGGAGGTATTTTATGAATATTGAACAGATTTTAACCAATCTGGCGGAGCTTGGTGTTTCCCTTGGCGGAAAACTTATTGCAGCTCTTCTGGTCCTTGTTATTGGTCTTAAGGTGGCAGGCTTTATTGTTAAGCTTGTTGTTAAGTCACGAACATTTTCCAAAATTGACATTACCGCACAGACATTTTTAAAGAGCGTTTTGAATATTGTACTCAAGGCAGTTGTTTTTGTAACTGCTATCGGCGTGCTTGGTGTGCCCCTTACAAGCGTTGTAACAGTTATCGCCTCCTGCGGTGTGGCAGTTGGTCTTGCTCTCCAGGGCGGCCTTTCTAACCTTGCTGGCGGTATTATCATTATTATCTTAAAGCCCTTTAAGGTAGGCGACTACATAATAGAAGGTGGCGTTGAAGGTAGTGTTGAAGCTATAGGCATTTTCTATACAACACTCTTAACTCCCGACAACAAGAGAGTTATCATCCCCAACGGTTCACTTATGAATTCTACTGTTACAGCCACCAATCAGCTTGAAACAAGAAGAGTTGACTTTAAGTTTTCTGTGTCCTATGCAACAGATATTGACAAGGCAAGAAAGGTTATTGCTTATGTAGTTGAAAACACAGAAAAGGTTATTCTTGATAAGGGTGTTGATATTTTCCTTTCAAACCACGGCGAAAGCAGCCTTGATTTTTCTGTACGCGTATGGTCTAAGACAGAGGATTACTGGGCTGTATACTTCTCCATTAACGAGAATGTGAAAAAAGCATTCGACAAGGCAAGTATTGAAATTCCCTTCCCCCAGATGGATGTTCACGTTGTACAAAAATAAAAGATGAAGCGACCTTTTGGTCGCTTCATCTTTTATTTTATATCGATATATTCTGAACCCTATGGGAATATTCGCACGACTGTGCCGGTGTTTGTAATGTCAAACAGCTCTTCAATGTCGGAATTAAACATCCGTATACAGCCGTTGGATGCGGCAGTACCAATGGATTCGGGAGCGTTTGTGCCGTGAATACCGTAGCCTTTTTTACTGAGCCCCAGCCAACGTGTGCCGTAAGGCCCGCCGGGGTTAAGCTGTTTGTTTATAACTGTGAATGTGCCTGTTGGCGTGGGGGTGCTTTCCTTTCCTGTTGCCACGGGATATTCCTTAATAAGGACGCCGTCACGGTATACAGACAGACTTTTTGCGCTTATGTTCACACGAAATTCAAGCTGTACGGGATTTTCGGGAATGCACAAAACCTGGCCAATGAAAAGATTTTCCGTAAGACGGGGATTGGCAGCAAAAATATCGTTTGCGGTAAGGTTAAAGGTGCGAGCAATTGAATACACGCTGTCACCACGTCGCACAACATAGTAATTGCCACTGTCGCAGGGGATTGTGGGGCGGTTAACCTGACCAATACAGATAATTTGCCCTACCTGCAAGCTGTCGGGGTCAACAAACGGGTTTAAAAGAAACAGATCGGCGAGAGGTATGCCTAAGGTGCGTGAAATTGATCCGAAGGTATCTCCGGGGCGGATGGAGTAGGATCCTGAGCCTATGGGGCAACTCATTTTACTTCCACCTCCAGCAGTGTGCCTACAGGGCAGGCATTGAAAATTTCAAGCATTGAGGCGTTGTCTGTTACAACAAAAAGCCCCGTAGAATCGTTCATTTGGGATTTTCCGCGGATACCAAACTCATAAGGAGAGAATAAAAGCTCTTTTGCCCCTTCAGCATCTCCTGACTCCAGTCGTTTTTTTGTGAGAACTATTCTTCCGGGTATAAGTACACCGTCAGAGGTAAGGGTGCTTTCATAGCTCTTCGTGCTTCCTGTTCTTTTGTCGGTGACACGAATGCGATTTCCTTCCCGGGACAAGGACAGGCAAACGGGCGAGGGAGCAACGGGAATGCAAAGTATAATACCGGTGTAAATGTTTTCGGGCTCTATACCCATGTTTGCGTTTATAATTTCCTCGGTATTGACGCCAAATTTTTGACCTATTGTAAAGAACGTGTCGCCCTCTTGTGCAATGTAGTAATTTGTGGTACGACAGGAGGGGTACTGCTCATTGGGAAGCGGTATGCACAATATCTGCCCGGGGTTCAGGTTGTAGGGGTTAACATTGACATTTGCCATCATTATTTTTTCTGCAGTGGTTGAGTAGGCCTCGGCTATTTTATATAAGGTGTCGCCCTCGCGTACAATATAAGGCAGAGAGGCAACGGGGCATTCCTTTGAATTGGGACAAGGCATAATATATCATTCCTTTCCCTACATAATATGAAAAAAACTGCACATCAGTGCAGTTTTTTGAAGTAATTTATACTGTTTTCGGTATCGGCTGAAATCTGTGCCTTTAGCTCCTCAACGGAGGCAAACTTTTTTTCAGGGCGTAAGAATTTATAAAACCTCACTTTAATTCCCTGCTCATAAATATCGCCGTCAAAGTCTGCAATATAAGTTTCAATCCTCAAGTTGTTATCTTCAACAGTCGGGTTTGTGCCAACATTTGTAACGGAGATATATTCCTCCTCGCCAATAAGTGTTTTGGTGGCATATACGCCATATGGCATATCGGGAATGCTTTCGGGATAAATATTTGCTGTAGGGAAGCCCAGCTGTCTGCCCAGGTGTTTGCCTGCAGAAACCTTGCCACGAACTTCAAAGGGACGGGTTAAAAGACTGTTTGCGTGTTCAATTTCGCCTTTTGAAAGAGCAAGGCGTATTTCCGTTGACGACACCGTTACGCCGTAATCTGTCATACAAGGCATGACCATAACATCGATGCTGCGCTCATTACAAAGAGCGGTCAGAACCACCGTGTTTCCCTTTGCGTTTTTGCCAAAGGTATAGTTGAAGCCGCAAAACAAAGCCTTTGCATTGAGCCGTTCAATAAGAATGCTGTCAATAAACGCTTCGGGAGATAGGGAGAGGGTCTCTTCGTTACAGGGAAGCACCACGACTTCGTCTATCCCCAGTGAAAGCATGAGCTCCTTTTTGTGTGAAAGGCTTGTGAGATATTTTATTTTTTTTCCGAAATATTCCGCAGGGGACTTTTCAAAGGTGAGAGCTATGCTCTTTAAGCCTTGCGCTTTTGCGTAGGCTACACATTCGTTTAAAATCTGAAGGTGTGCTTCATGCACGCCGTCAAAAAAGCCCAGTGCGCATACTGATTTTTCCATTAATAAAACCCCTTAATCATTTTGAGGCAATAAGTGCCGTCAATTTCCTCAACACGGGAAAGAGCTATAAAGTCGCCTGTGTTGTCGTACACTCTTAAGGTTTGTCCTTTATGCTTGTTGAAATAAATAGGCACGCCATTTTTCACCATACCTGATTTTCTTTCGTCAAGGTCAACACGCTCATACTCCATAAAGCAAGTGTCCAACGGAAGAATGCACCCTGCAGGATTTTCTGTTATTTCCTCGGGAGTGTGTGCATCCGAAAGAGAAAAAACGCCTGTTTTTGTTCGCCTCAAGGTGGCAACGGCACCTAAGGTGCCTAATGCATTGCCGATATCCTCAGCGAGAGTACGGATGTATGTACCCTTGGAGCAGCTTACTCTGAGGGTAATGTATGGAAGTGATATATCCAAAATTTCAATTTCATGAACGGTTATCTTCCTGGGCGCGCGCTCAACTTCAATCCCTTGCCTTGCAAGAGTGTGGAGTCTCTGCCCGTTTACGCTGATGGCTGAATACATTGGCGGTATCTGCTCTATATCTCCCACAAAGGATGCTACAGTACTCTTTATATCCTCTTCGGTAACATGAACTTCTCTTTCTTCGAGAATTGTGCCTGAAAGGTCCAAGGTGTCTGTTTTAACACCTAATTTAATTTTAGTTACATATTCCTTGTCTGTTGAAACAATGAGCTCGGCAGCTCTCGTTGCATTGCCCACTAAAATAGGCAGAACACCTGTTGCGTCGGGGTCGAGGGTGCCCGTATGTCCCACACGCTTTGTGCCGAATGCTTTTTTTATAATGCCTAATGCCTTAAAGCTGGTTACAGAAAGAGGCTTGTCCATTATAACGATACCTTTCATTCCTCCACCGCCTTTATGAGGTGAGGAAGTATCATTTCGTGCACCTCTTCGACTGTACCCTTGATTGTTGCGCCGGCAGCCTTTTCGTGACCTCCGCCACCGAAGATTGCCGCAATTTTTTCAACGTTATATGCGCCCTTGCTTCTGAAGCTCACCTTGGAAAAACCGTCGTCCTCTTCCTTTATAACGGCGCTTATGCATACTGTGCCTATGCTTCTGGGCACATCGGCAAGTGCGCCTGCATCATTGCGTGTGGCACCAACCTTTTCCATCATGGCCTTGGTTATAAATGCTGTGCCCACCTTGTCCGATGCAAAAAGCTCGATTGTGCCGATTGTCTCACCGCGGAGCTTAACAAGGGGATAGGTGCTGTTAAAGAAAAGCTCGTTAGATAACGCCGACACATCTGCACCTGCTTCGATAAGTGAAGCGAGCATCTTGGCAGAAAAGGGGCGTGTGTTCTGATAACGGAAACTGCCTGTGTCCGAGGCAAGTGCCAGGTAGAGGTATTCCGCAACCTTTTTTGTAAGGGGAATGTTGTCTTCGAGCATCATTTGGTATATAACCTCGGCTGTTGCGGCTGCGTCAGGCTCAACACGGCTGATGGGCGCATAAACAGTGTCGGAAATATGGTGGTCAATCCAGACCTTGTCACCCGACGCTTCGAAAAGGGGCTGATTTGCGCCCAAGCGCTCAATGGTGCTTACGTCTACACCGCAGACTGTTTCGTAGTTATATGTTTCATTTTCGTTATATAAGAGCACATCTGTTTCCATAAAGGAGAGGTGGTTTGTAAGGGCGGTATCGGGCATAATAATATCGGCAGTAATGCCTCTGTCGCGCAAAATTGTGCGTATAGCCATGCATGAGCCCATTGCATCCCAGTCTGTTGAAATATGGGGCAGAAGTGCTACGGATTTTCTTGTTAAAAGATAGGAGAGGGGATTCATAATATTGCTCCTTAATAACTTATTCACTCTTCACTATTACTTATTAGTTTAAAAGGGGCTTGGGGATAAACCCAAGCCCCTTTCAGTTTTTTAGTTTTCTTCTGCTTCTTCAGAAGATGTGTTTTTAATAACGGACTGTAAAAGCTCGTTAATATGAGCACCGTGTTCGATGGAATTATCGAGCTCAAAGTGAAACTCGGGCAGTGCTCGGAGAAGTACACGGGAACCGATTTCCTTGCGGATAAAGCCCGCCGCGCTCTTTAAACCCTTCAATGCTTCCTTTTTTGTCTCTTCGTCACCCATAATGCTTATATATGCCTTGGCATACTTTAAGTCCTTTGTGACAGAAACGGAAACAACGCTTGTCATAAGCGGAATTCGAGGGTCCTTTAATTCACGTATAATATCCGAAAGATGCTTTTTAACCTCTTCAGATATTCTGTCAGTTCTCTGATAATTAGCCATAATTTATCAATCCTTTAATTCATTAATCAAACATGCTTATGCTTGTTTGATTTCTTCCATTACGAAGCATTCAACATTGTCGCCAACCTTGATGTCGTTATAGTTTTCAAAGCCCATACCGCATTCGTAGCCGGATGCAACTTCCTTGGCGTCGTCCTTGAATCTCTTAAGAGAGGAAAGCATGCCTTCATGGATAACAATACCGTCACGTACAATTCTTACCTGACAGTGACGTACAATCTTACCATCAGTTACATAAGCACCTGCGATTGTACCAACACCGGAAACCTTAAATGTGTCACGGATATCAGCATGACCGATAACTGCTTCACGGAACTTAGGTGCGAGCATACCCTTCATCGCAGCTTCAATTTCTTCAATAGCTTCGTAAATGATGCGATATGTGCGGATGTCGACATCGTTAGAGTCGCTTGCGCTTCTTGCACCTGCATCGGGACGAACATTAAAGCCTACAATAATAGCACTACTTGCAGCTGCAAGTGTAACGTCGCTTTCTGTGATGGCACCTACTGCACCGTGGATAACTCTTACCTTAACTTCCTCATTGGAAATCTTTTCAAGAGACTGCTTAACGGCTTCAACGCTTCCCTGAACGTCCGCCTTAACGATAATGTTAAGTGTCTTCATTGCACCTTCGTTGAGCACATCGAAGAGATTGTCAAGGCTTACCTTTGTAGCTGCCTTAACCTTTTCGTCCTTAATCTTCTGCTTTCTTGCTTCAACCACGTTACGAGCGGCTCTTTCGTCGTCTACAACGTAGAATGTATCGCCACCTTCGGGTGTTTCGGAAAGACCGATAATTTCAACGGGTGTGGAGGGACCTGCCTCCTTAATCTTCTTGCCATTGTGGTCAGTCATTGCTCTTACTCTGCCCACTGCTGTGCCTGCAACAATAATGTCGCCTGCCTTTAAAGTACCGTTCTGTACCAATACTGTTGCAACAGGACCACGGCCCTTATCGAGCTTGGATTCAACAACTGTACCCTTAGCCTGTCTGTTGGGGTTAGCCTTCAGTTCCTTCAATTCTGCTGTAAGAGTAAGCATTTCAAGAAGGTTGTCAATACCGATATTCTGCTTTGCGGAAACCTCAACGCATACTGTGTCGCCGCCCCATTCTTCGGGAACGATACCATGCTCAGTGAGTTCCTGCTTAACTCTGTCGGGGTTAGCGCCTTCGCGGTCAATCTTGTTAATAGCAACAATAATGGAAACCTCTGCAGCCTTTGCGTGGTTGATAGCTTCAACTGTCTGGGGCATGATGCCGTCGTCAGCCGCAACAACGATAATTGCAATATCTGTTACCATTGCACCACGAAGTCTCATAGCTGTGAAGGCTTCGTGACCGGGTGTGTCCAGGAAAGTTATCTTCTTTCCGTCAACAGTTACTGTATATGCACCAATGTGCTGTGTAATACCGCCTGCTTCTGTTGCGGTAACGTTTGCATTTCTGATACAGTCAAGAAGAGATGTTTTACCATGGTCAACGTGACCCATTACAACAACAACGGGAGGACGGGGAAGAAGGTCCTTCTCGTCGTCGGGTGTGTCGTTGAAGAGCTTATCTTCAGCTGTAACGATAATTTCTCTTTCTACCTCTGCGCCCATATCCTCGGCGATCATGCTTGCTTCATCAAAACCGATTGCCTGGTTAACAGTTGCCATAATGCCAAGCTGCATAAGGCGCTTGATAACTTCAACAGGGCTGCACTTGAGTTCCTTTGCAAGGTCGCCAACAGTGATTTCGTCGGGAATAAGAATGTGAAGCTTTTCCGGCTTCTTTTCCTTCTGCTTCTTTTCCATAACATCTTCGGGCTGCTGGTTCTTCTTGCCCTGATTCTGGTTCTTATTCTTGTTCTTCTTTATCTTCTGCTTGCTTGTTTCTGTGTCCTTGATATGAACGTTAACAAGGCTTTCTGCTTTTTCGGTTTTAAGCTGCTGGTCAAGGTCAACCGCATTTGTACGTGTGTCAACGTATCTTACTTCCTTCTTGCGGGAAATCTTTTCCTCAGCGGGAGCTTCCTCGCTCTTTTCCTTCTTGGCTTCCTGCTTGGCGGGAGCTTCTTCCTTCACAGCAAACTGAGAACGGAGAAATGCCTCTAAATCTTCGCCCTTGTCATTCTTCTGTGTGTAATATTCAAGAAGAATATCCATCTCATGAGGTTCAAGAGAACTCATATAGCTTTTGCCGGTTACATTATACTTATTAAGCACTTCAAGAATTTCCTTATTGGGAACACCGAACTGCTTTGAAATTTCATGAATCTTAGGTTTAGCCATCAATGCCACCTCCATATAATTTTAGAATTGCCGATTTGAAGTTTTCGTCACATACGGCAAGTGCAACAGTATCCTTTTTGCCAACTGCTTTGCTGAGCGACTCTTTGTCTGCCACGCAGATGCAGGGGACAGAGGTGTTTTTGCACTTTGCTTCTATACTGCGGCGGTTACTGGTGCCGATATCTGAAGGCATTATTACAAGCTTTGCCTTTCCTTCGTCACATGCCGCCAATGTGAGAAATACACCGAATTTTACCTTTCCTGCTCTTACTGCAAGACCGGTCATTCCAAGAATTTTATTTGTCAATTAAATCATTCCCCAATTTTTTCATTTACTGCAGAAAAAACCTCGGCAGGAACAAAACATTTTAAAGAGCGCTCAAAGCCCTTTGTTTTAGGGAGACGGTCAAAGCATTCACGACTTCTGCACAAATATGCTCCCCTGCCGGGCATTTTGCCTGTGGGGTCATAGCTTATTTCGCCGTCCTTGTTTTTGACAACCCTTATAAGGTTTTTCTTTTCCTGCATTTTTCTGCACACTACGCACATTCTTTCGGGAGTGCTCAACTTAAACAACTCCTTTATCAGTTAGCCTGAGAGTCGCCCTTGATGTCGATCTTCCAGCCTGTAAGGCGTGCTGCAAGACGTGCGTTCTGACCTTCCTTGCCGATAGCAAGAGAAAGCTGGAAATCCGGTACTGTTACAAATGCGCTCTTTGCTTCTTCGTCAATCTTTACAGTGGAAACAGTTGCGGGATTGAGAGCTGCACTGATGTACTTTGCAATATCCTCGTCATAGAGAATAATATCAACTTTTTCACCGCCGAGAGCATCAACAACTGCTGCTACTCTTGCACCCTTGGGGCCAACACAGCTACCTACTGCATCAACGTTTTCATTGTCAGAGTAAACAGAAATCTTTGTTCTGCTGCCTGCTTCGCGGGCGATAGACTTGATAACAACTGTTCCGTCCTGAATTTCGGGAACTTCGTGGGAGAAGAACTTTTTAACCATGCCGGGATGTGTTCTGGAAACAAGAAGCTGAAGAGCCTTTGTAGACTTCTTAACCTCTAAAATGTAAACCTTTACAACATCGCCTACATTAAGAACTTCGCCGGGAATCTGTTCGCTGGGAGCAAGGAGAGCTTCGGCATTACCCATATCAAGATAAATGCCCTTCTTTTCAATCTTTACAACCTTACCTGTCAGAACGTCATTTTCCTTATCGGAGTACTGCATGAACACATTTCCGCGTTCAGCCTCACGAATTTTCTGTACAACCATCTGCTTAGCTGTCTGTGCGGCAATTCTGCCGAACTTTGCAGGGTCTGCGGGAAGCTCAACCACGTCGCCGATCTGGTAACGGATAGAAATTTCTCTTGCTTCCTCAAGTGTCATTTCGCTTGATTCATCTTCTACAACTTCAACAACTGTCTTTTCAGCCCATACCTTCATTGCGCCACTCTTGCGGTCAACTGTTGCATAGCATACAAAGTTGGGACCGTAGTTTTTCTTGTAAGCTGTGATGAGGGCTGTTTCCAAGGCTTCGCACATAACCTCCTTGGATATTTTCTTTTCTTTCTCAAGTGCATCCAATGCTGCAATGAGTTCTTTGTTTGCTTTCATGATGCTGTCATTAGCTCCTTTCTCTTATCAGAATGTAATCGCAAGCCTTACGGATGAAGTCTTGCCTTTTTCTATTCTTACAACTCTTTCGCCCAACTTTATTGACAAAAGAGAATGGTCATAGCCTGTGAGTGTGCCTGTGAGCGTCTTGCTGCCTTCAAAGGGCGCAAAAAGCTTTAAGTCAACCTCTTTGCCGATGGCTTTTTCAAAATGCCAGTCGCGGGTTAACTTGCGGTCAATACCGGGCGAGGAAACCTCAAAAATGTATTCCTCCTTAATGGGGTCGAGCTCATCGAGCTTGTCGTTAACCTTGCGGCTTACTCTTTCGCAGTCCTCAATATTTACACCGCCGTCCTTGTCGATGAAGAG
>JAZRPJ010000186.1:0-1941 GCA_045649205.1 Candidatus Flemingiibacterium sp. | reverse complement strand
AGCAATACCGCAAAAGCGGTATTGCAAAAGGGAGAGGCTTTCTTGGGGCTTGCTTGTAGCTCGCCCAATTTATTTGTAGCCCAGCTCGCTTTAC
This sequence comes from Candidatus Flemingiibacterium sp., assembly GCA_045649205.1. GTDB lineage: Bacteria > Bacillota > Clostridia > Oscillospirales > CAG-272 > Flemingiibacterium. Next base: position 1,847 of record JAZRPJ010000186.1, on the reverse strand, counting down.
CGCTCCCCCGGTAGAACCGGGGGTTCATTTCCACTACCAATAAAAATTTTACCTCCCTGCAAAAAGCAGGGAGGTTTTGCAATTAAAACAGCTTATCGTCAATTTCGCAGTAGCGTCTGTAGCATTCGGTATAATCAGTACCGCTCGGCGTGAAGGTTCGCTTTGTCTTGACAGCCATGTCGCAGGCGGATTCGACCGATGAAAAAATGCCCGTCGCCACACCGGCAAGAATCGCACTGCCGAGACAGGCAGTTTCGTCGTTCTGCAGGGTAACGATGGATTTACCCGTCATATCTGCCTTGATCTGGCACCAAAGGGGACTCTGCGCACCACCGCCCATAGAACGGACCTCACTGCACTCTACCCCCAGATAATCAAGATTACTCTTTAGCATGCACGCCACAGATTCAAGAATACTTTTCACTGCGTGCCCCCGGGTATGTTCCATGGTCAGTCCGTAAAATACGCCGCGCGCAGAGGGGAGATATTTCGGCATCACCGAGCCGCAAAGATATGGCAGGAAAGTGAGTCCGTCGCTTCCGGCAGGGATTTTTTCGGCAAGCTCATCAAGCTGACGGAAGCTGAAGCTTTCGCAGAAATTATTCTTAAACCATTTAAGTGCGATTCCGGCAGTGGGCGACCACATGAGAAGGCAATATTTGCCGTCATAGTTAAGGTGGCAGGGGACTTTGTTACCGGGAACATAATCGGGTACAGAATCAGATGCGGCGAAAACCGCCATAGTTGTGCCGGTCATTTCACTGACAATACCTTTTTTGACGATGCCTGCGCCTATCGCACCGGCAATCTGGTCAATAGCTCCGGTAACTACCTTTATGCCTTCAAAGTCGCCGACAACCTCGCCGCTACCTCGGATCTCCGGCATGATCTCCTTGGAAACACCGATGAAATCAAGCATTTCGTCCCACCATGTACGGTTTTTAATATCAAAATAGATGGTGGAGGACTGAAGCGTCATTTCAGTGATATACCGACCGGTAAGGCGGTAGAGGAGATAGTCTTCGAGAAGGAAGACCTTTTTTATTTTTGCAAATTCCTCGGGCTTTTCTTCCCTTATCCAGAGAAGCTTCGATGCGGGCCAGGTAGCGTTGATTTCGGGCTGACCCGTTACCTCATAGACACGCTTTTCGCCGAATTTTTCGCGGATTTCGTCGGCCTGCTTAACGGCACGGTTATCAAGCCACACAATGGTTGGCATAAGGGGATTCCCCTCACCGTCGGTTACGATCAGAGTTTCGCACTGTGTATCGATACTCATGGCAAAGATATCGTACTCTGCGCGAAGCTCCGTCATTGCATCAAGCATCATATCAAAATATTTTTCCGCCGGAAATTCCACATAATCGCCCTTTACATCGAGGGTGTAATCTCTTGTGACGGATTTCATCATGTTGGCATTTTCATCGAAAACCGCCGCTTTCAGCGAGGTTGTGCCAATGTCTACTCCGAGTAAATATTTCATGGTGAGTTGTCCTTTCGGATTTATTTCTAAATATAATTATACCATAGAGTCACTGTTTTTTCAATAGGTTGAGGAAATAAAATGCGCTTTCGGTGTATGCCGTCCTCGACATCGGGGGCGAAACTCGGAGGAGGGGGAACCATACTGCGTAAAGGCTCCCCCTCCTCCCCAACCCGCCACCTCCTCTTTCGCCAACTGTGGAAATAAACCCCCGGTTCTACCGGGGGAGCGGTAAAGCGAGCTGGGCTACAAATAAATTGGGCGAGCTACAAGCAAGCCCCAAGAAAGCCTCTCCCTTTTGCAATACCGCTTTTGCGGTATTGCTGGAGAGAATGTGGCGGCGTAGCCGACGGAGAGGGGAAAT
>JAZRPJ010000185.1:0-2980 GCA_045649205.1 Candidatus Flemingiibacterium sp. | reverse complement strand
GATTTGTAAACCCCTTTTTGAAAAATTTTCAAAAATATTTTAAAAAAAGCGGTCCTTAAGGAAATATATTCTATTGCAAAGTTAATAAATGCCTGCTGTAATCAATGCCGTGAGGCTCTACCGTCAAGGCTTTATTTGCACGATTCTGTTCTTTTTTTAATATCCTATTGCAATTGCACCGACGGTGTGCTATAATAGCTGTGAACTGAAATACGGTAAATATCCGTCTTAATTTGAAATTTTTGGAGGTACTCAAAGTGGGAATTTTAAAAGAAAAGGAATATCTTCCCATATTGAAAATGAACGACGGCAGAGCGGTTACAAAAGAAACCTGGGAAGAACGCCGAAAAGAAATGTTTGAGCTTCTCGAAAAGTACTCCTACGGACACACACCAAAGGTTCCGGTAACCGTAAGGGGTGAGCCTGCAAGACCGAATATGTATCTCAATATGGTGCTCAATGGCGAAAAAGTCCCCACGGGACTGAACCACGCTGCAGGAAAATGCCGCGAGGACTACGTGGACGTTGTATACACCACTCCAAACGGCGAGGGACGCATCCCGATACAGGTATACACTCCGGTTTACGTTAAAAATCCGCCCGTAATGCTTCACATCGCATTCGGTGAATTCCCGAATAAATTTATCCCCCTCGAGGAGATCATGGATCACGGTTACGCCCTCGTTGTGGTTTATTACAACAATATGGTGAACGACAACTATTTCGGCGACTTCTCCGGCGGAATTGCCGAGCATTTCGGCACTACCTCGGACCGCGAACCGGAGGAATGGGGCAAGATCGGTATGTGGGCATGGGGCACGAGCCGTGTGCTTGACTATCTCATTGCTGAAAGAAAGGATCTCGACACCTCAAAGACAGCGGTCATCGGCCACTCCCGTCTTGGTAAAACGGCACTTTGGTGCGGTGCGCAGGACGAAAGAATTGCGGCGGTGATCTCCAATAACTCCGGTTACGGCGGAGCGGCATCCTCGAAGCATGGACACGGTGAGCGAATCAGCCATTTCATGAGTGCCGGTTCATGGGATTGGTTCTGCGAAAACTTTAAAAATTACATTGATGCAGAAGACGAAAAGCCCTACGACCAGAGCTTTCTTTCTGCGCTGATCGCGCCGAGATATTTGCTTGTAGGCTCGGCAGAGCTTGACTGGGGCGCTGATCCCGAGAGCGAGTTCTTCACCACACTCCATGCATCCTCCGCGTGGGAGCTGCTCGGCGAGAAAGGGCTTGTGGCAGAGGAGAAAATGCCCGAACCCGGCGCATTCCTCGGCGAGGGAAATATTCTCTACCATTACCGCGAGGGACATCATTACCTCTCCCGTGAGGACTGGAATGCATATTTTAAATTCCTTGATGAAAAATTTGGGAGATAACAGTATTTTAAGCATAAAGAAGCCGTATTTATACAATTTTAATCAATATTGAATTCATTTCGGTTATCCTCTTGCATCCTCCGCGAACATGTGCTACAATTTATGAGAGTAGGAAAAACAAATTTTCAGGGGGAGGTTTTCGATGATGAAAAACCGCAGCATGGGCAAAATCAGTGCTGCCTTTTACGGCTTTGTTCATCCTAAAGATGTAAACATGCTGGAAGGCTCGATTCTCAAGGGTCTGTTCGCACTCATGATGCCCGTTATGATAATGAACGTTTGTCAAAGCCTGTTCAACATCATCGACATGACGGTGCTGAAGGAATTTTCAACCGACAGCAATGCGGTGGGCGCGGTAGGCGCATGCAGTACACTGATTACACTCATTACCGTCCTCCTCATCGGAGTTTCCACCGGTGCTAATGTAGTTGTGGCAAAATATCTCGGCGCAAAGGATAAGGAAAATGCAGAGAAGGCCATCGGCAACTCCGTCCTTGTTGGATTTGTGGGCGGTGTGGTTCTTCTTATCATAGGATGCGTTTTCGCAGAACCTCTGCTCCGTATGCAGAACTGCGATGAAAGCCTTCTTCCCGCTGCGGTACTCTATTTCAGACTCTATTTCTGTTCTGTACCATTTTTAATGCTTTACAATTTCTCTGCGTCTATCCTGCAGGCCATGGGTGACTCGAGAAAGCCTATGTATTTTCTGCTTATCAGCGGAGCCATCAAGGTGGTTTTGACACTTTTATTCACGGCGGTGTTCCACGCCGGTGTAGAGGGTGTGGCATTTTCAACCATTATTTCAAACTTTGCTGCAGGTGTGCTTACCACCATAGCTATCATGCGTCACGGCGATGGCGTTTGCTTAAAATTCCGTTACCTGCGGTTTTACAAAAACGAAACCAAAAAGATCTTCAAAATCGGCGCTCCCACGGGAATTCAGCGCGGACTTTACGCTATTGCAAACGTAGCCATCATGGCGGTTGTTAACTCAAAGGGTCCCGATGCCACCACCGGTGTTTCCATAGCCAACAATTTTGATGTTGTGTTGTACAATATCAGCATGGCGGCGTCTATTGCAGCTCTGCCTTACATTGCCCAGAATATCGGTGCGAAAAACATGAAACGTGCTAAAGAGGCTATTGTCAAGGGGCTTCTTCTGACAATACTCATGGGTGCATCCTTCGGTGCGCTGTCAGCGATTTTCTCGGGGCAGTTGTCCTCGCTTATGACGGATAGCGCAGAAGCTATAAAGTTCTCGCAGGAGAAGATGATCATTATTTCCAGCACATACTTCATCTGCGGAATCAGTGAGCTTTTCTTCTCTGCAATGCGTGCAATGAGCCGTCCGATAGTGCCGACTGTGGTGGCATTTCTCTATATGTTCGCCCTGCGGTATGCCTGGGTATATGCAGTTTATCCTTTTTTGCCGGACAACTTCACGTTCTTATACCTTGTGTGGCCCATCAGCTGGGTTCTCTCTATTGTAACGACACTTATATTCTTCTTCCCGAGGCTAACCCAACTCACCGCCCAGTGCAGCGGCACCGCAGCTGCTGAACCTACTCTGAAATAGCATAAATGAACGA
>JAZRPJ010000184.1:0-17735 GCA_045649205.1 Candidatus Flemingiibacterium sp. | reverse complement strand
CGGCATTTTCCTGCTTCTTTTCTAAAATTCTGTCTGATAAATATGCAAAGATGCTTGGGAAGGTGTGAGGCGGTACGGTGAAAAAAGCAATATCGGTTTTGATCTGTCTGCAGTTTGTGACAACTGTATTTTACCCCGTCGGAATCTTGATTTCGTCTTTCTTTGGATATGAGTTTACACTTATCAGCCCTCTCGCATTTGCGATTGTCACGGCAGCCTTTTCTGTATGCGTTGTAATTCTTGACCTTTGCTTTAAGCATATCCTTGAAAACAAAGTGATTTGTGCTTTACTGTCTGTTTCCTTACCGTTATCGCTGATAAATGCTTTACTTTATATGCTTGCATCTCACGGAAAATGGGTTGTGGCAAGCGTGTTTATTACCATAGTCTGCTGCAGTATTTTGAGCATAAAACACGGGAAACCTCTTGTTATTAAAGTGATTGCTTTGATTTTATCGGTATTGATGTTTTTGCCGGTTGGTTTTTTCGGTTTCATAGCGGTTACATTCGGATTTATTGGTCAAAACACGGTGGTGCAAACTGTAAAATCTCCAAACGGCAACTACACAGCCGAGGTTATCGACAGCGATCAGGGCGCACTTGGCGGAGATACGATCGTGTGTGTATATGAGAAAAGTGTAATAGATTTTCTCATATTCAAAGTTGAAAAGAAACCGCAGCGAGTGTATCTCGGTCCTTGGGGCGCGTTTAAGGATATGCAGATTTATTGGAAAAACGACGGATGCTTGGTCATTAACTCCGCAGAGTATGAGATAAAGTAGAAGAACGCACACAAAAAGGTGTGCGTTTTTTCACCTTTCGCCACAGGTGCGCATATGATGGCAGTAAGCCATATCGGCAAATTGACAGCAGAATGGAGTACTGTTTTGAATAATAGCAATATTATTATATCTGATGCATCGGCAAAGATAAAGGGAAGCGCGAAGTTCTCCGAAATTAACGGAGTGGTCACATTCCGTCAAATGCCGGGGGGCGTTCTTGTCACAGCGGAGATATTCGGGCTTCCTTGCGAGAGAGAGGACGGTAACTGCGTTTACGGATTCCATATTCACAGCGGCGGCGAATGCAGCGGAACTGCGGATGATCCCTTTGCTGACACAAATGGACACTACAACCCTAAAAATGTTCCTCACCCATATCATTCGGGAGATATGCCGCCTCTTTTCGGCAACGGCGGATATGCATATATGAGGGTATTTACAAACAGATTTACAGTTCCTGAGATTGTGGGAAAGACGGTAATCATTCATGACGGTGTCGATGATTTCACCACACAGCCCGCAGGAAATTCCGGAAGCAAAATCGCCTGCGGTAAAATTTTACCCGGCGAAGTTAAACGGAATTTTCCGCGATTTTAGGGTAATTATCATATCTGTAAAAATTTCGCTCCCAAAGGGGCGATTTTTTTACATTCCGGCAATAATGATTTAATTGCTTTTTTCCTCACTATATGGTACAATATTAGTATAGTGTATTATCGTGAAAGACATGAGCGTTGGGGGTGTTCACAATTTACAAGGAAAAAATAAGAGAAGCCTTTTTCTCGGTGCTTCCGATTACTGCAATTGTACTTATTTTAAGCGTAACTATAGCCCCGATAAGCGGAGGAATTATGACTCTGTTTATTCTCGGCGCAATTTCGCTTGTTTTTGGTATGAATTTATTTACTCTCGGCGCTGATATGGCAATGCAGCCTCTCGGCGAAGGTATCGGTGTGGTCATAAGCAGACCGAGAAAGTTTCCGTTAAAGCTTATTTTTATGTTCATTCTCGGCGTACTTATTACCATTGCCGAGCCGGATCTGCAAGTGCTTGCCGAGCAGATTCCCACTGTACCCAACATTGTACTCATACTTGCGGTTGCCGTTGGGGTAGGCTTGTTCGTAGTTCTATCAATGCTCCGAACCCGACTCGGATTTAAGCTTAATTATATTTTGATCGGATGCTACATCGCGGTCATGGTGCTTGCAATGTTTGCCCCGGATGATTTTATCCCTGCGGCGTTTGACTCCGGCGGAGTTACTACCGGGCCTATTACCGTGCCTTTTATCATGGCTCTCGGCGCAGGTATGGCATCAATGAGTGCCTCACGCCACGGTGAAGAAAGCTTCGGTACGGTTTCGCTTTGCAGTGTAGGACCGATCATGTCGGTGCTGATACTCAGTATCTTCTATCAGCCTCATGCATCCACCACTCAAAGTACTATCGCTGAAATCAGTACCACCAAAGATGCCTTTATGGAAATTGCGAAGCATATTCCTCATTACGCCAAGGAGATGCTTGTTGCGCTTTTACCTATTGTAGCTGTTTTTATTGTATTCCAACTTATTTTCAGACGTTTTCACGGACACGCGCTCCCCAAGGCTATCATCGGTTTTGTTTACACTTATGTTGGTCTTGTACTTTTCTTGACCGGTGCGAATGTAGGCTTTATGCCCGTAGGTCAGCTCATTGCAGCAGAGATTGCCGGAAGTGAGCTTAAGTACATACTCATTCCTATCGGTATGATCATCGGTTGGTTCACCGTTGCCGCCGAGCCTGCGGTTCATGTTCTCAAAAAGCAGGTTGAAGAAATCTCCAACGGCACTATCACTCAAAAGACAATTGGAATAGGTCTTTCTGTAGGTGTTGCTTTTTCTGTGGGAATTGCAATGCTCCGCGTGCTTACCGGAATCCCGATTCTTCCGTTCATGATTGGAGGATATGTGATTTCTCTTGGCATCAGCTTTTTTGTTCCGCCTCTCTATACCGGCGTTGCATTTGACTCCGGCGGAGTTGCAAGCGGTCCTATGGCGACGACCTTCCTCCTTCCTTTCGCCATCGGTGCCTGCCAGGCTCTTGGCGGTAACATAATGACCGATGCTTTCGGACTTGTGGCGATGGTTGCTATAACGCCTCTCATTACAATTCAGTGCATCGGACTTATTGCGGAGATTCGCCGTCATGCCCATACAAGGCGTACTGCGGCTGAATTTGATGCAATCGAAGACTGCATTATTTACTTTGATAAAGCGGAGGTACGGGAATAATGGAACAGATGATGCTTATTATCACCATCACCCGCCGAGGCGAAGGTGCGAAAGTGATTGAAACCTTTAATAAGAACAGCATCCCATGGCATTTCCGCCTTATCGGACAGGGAACAGCTACCTCGGAGGTCATGGATATTCTCGGTATGGGAACCCGTGACAAGGACGTTATTATAAGCTTTTCCACAAAGCGCGCGGCGGCGAAATTTATGGATGATCTCGGAAGTGACCCCACCAGGAGAGGCGGTCACGGAATTATGATGGTTATTCCTCTTGAAGGCATAAACAGTATTGTTGCCGCCATTGTTGAACGGCGAACAAATACAATTAACGAAATTGATGGAGAGAATGAGATGAAGAATGAATACAAGCACAGTCTTGTCTTTGCTGTTGTAAACCGTGGCTTTTCCGATGAGGTTATGGAAGTGGCAAAAAAATGCGGTGCTACCGGCGGAACTGTTGTAAGAGCAAATCTCGCTGACAACGATGCTGCAAAGCTTCTCGGTAAGGAGCTTGAAGAAGAGAGAGAAATCGTTGCCATCCTCCTTCCTGATACTATCCGTGACTGCGTGATGGAAAATATCAACAGTGAGCTTGGTCTGAAGAGCGAAGCACAGGCCATCGTCTGCGCCGTTGGCGTTGACAAGGCCATGAGAATATAAAATTTTTAAACATAAAAAATGCCGATGCAAACTTAACGCATCGGCATTTGTAATTTTACAATCAGTTCTTTGCAAGGGTGTTTGCAACATCCATAAGGTCGGATATTGCAGCAGCCTTTTCGGCACAGCGAGCCTTCATAGCCTCGAGCTGATCTGCACTAAACTTGTCGAGATCGCCGTCCTTAAGCTTGTTCTTGTACATACGGTCAAGGACAAGTGCCCAGGCGATATCAGTAGCAACCAGCTTACCGTCACGCTCACAAACTACCAGGTCGGATTTGCCCTCAAGGATGAGGTCAACCGCGAAATCGCCCATACGGGTAGCGGTAAGTCTGTCGCGAAGTGTAGGTGCACCGCCGCGAACCATGTGTGCAAGGCGGATGAAACGGGAGTCGATGTCGATCTCCTCGTTCATTCTCCTGGTGAGATTTTCGCCGAATTCCTTAGGCATACCCTCGGAGTGCATAACGAGGAAGCTTCTCTGACCCTTCTCGCGGAGTTCCTTGATTTTTGCAAGGCAGGCATCTTCATCAAAGGGAAGCTCTTTAACAGCTACAGCCACTGCACCGCAAGCGATGCCGCATTCAATAGCGATGTAACCGGCGTCACGACCCATAACCTCAATAACCTCGCCCCGTGCGTGGGATTCGCAGGTATCACGCAGACAGTCAGCTGCGTGGAGAACAGTGTTCATAGCGGTGTCGAATCCGATGGAATAGTCAGTGGAGGTGATGTCGTTGTCGATAGTGCAGGGAATACCGATGGTGGGGATACCGTGCATGGAAAGGTCAGTAGCGCCGCGGAAGGTGCCGTCGCCGCCGCAGGCGATGATACCGTCGATATTGTGCTTCTTGCAGGTTTCGAGAGCCTTTGCCATACCCTCGGGAGTTGCGAACTCATCACAGCGGTCCGAGTAGAGCATTGTGCCGCCGAGGTTTGAAATATTTGCTACATCAGCGGCTGTGAGAGTCTTGATCTCATCATGTATAAGACCGTAATAGCCTTTATAAATTCCAACAACCTCAACGCCGCGTGCAAGCGCTGACAGAACAACAGCTCTGACAGCATTATTCATGCCGGGAGCGTCACCGCCGGAAGTGAGAACGCCGATTTTTCTGAACTTTGCCATAATATTTACCATCCTTACTTTAGATATTATATTCTCAATACAAATATTACCACCATATATTTTAATACATTTTTCTGTAAAAATCAATACTTTTGTACACTTTTCTACAATTTAGATGATTTTTTGAAATATATCGGCATATTTTGTCGGATATTGATTTAAATTTCACAATACAAAATCGAATTAGCGTGATTTTTTGTTGCGTAAACCCTGAAAAATGCTGAAAATAGCAAAAGATTTACAAAATGTTCAATGTGTGGTAAGGTGTAATAAATGAGTTGGTAGTAAAATTATATATATGCCGAGTTTGCGAGTGAGGTGATAGCAGTGTTTGGATATGTCAAAACTTACATTCCGGAAATGCGAGTTAAGGAGTATGAGCTTTACAGAGCGGCATACTGCGGTCTTTGCGAATCCCTTGGGAAAAAGGTCACCTGTACGTCGAGATTTTCTTTAAGCTACGATTTTGTCTTTCTCGCACTTGTACGCATGGCTCTCACGAAGGAAAGCGGTGAAATTAAAAAGAAACGCTGTATCGCTCATCCAACAAAGAAGAGAAGTGTAATCGTAAATTCAAGTGAGCTTGATACTGCAGCCAGACTTTCGGCACTGCTCACCTATCATAAAATCAAAGATGATATTGCGGATTCACACGGTGTAAAACGCTTTCTTTCTTATCTTGCTCTGCCGCCTGCATTAAGGATGAGGAAAAAGGCGAGAATTATACCGGGATGCGAGGAATTTATAGAGAAAAATTTATCTGAGCTTTCCGCACTTGAAAAGGAAGCCTGCGGCAGCCCGGACAAAGTTGCCGACATATTCGGGGCACTGCTTTCGAAAATCTTCGCATACGACTTTGAGAAGGATTCTCCCGAAGAAAGGATATCTACGGAAATAGGCTTCCACATCGGAAGATTCATATATTTAATTGACGCTGTGGATGATTACGGTAAGGATATAAAATCGGGAGAATACAATCCTTTTAAAATAATTTACGGAGATGACATCACAAAATTTGCCGCTGACACGCCTATTCTCAAGGATGCGCTTACCATGACTCTCGGTAAGGCTTCATGTGCGGTTGAAATTATAGATTTCAGCGAAATTCCGGAGTATGGAGAGATTATAAGAAACATAATATATCTTGGGCTTCCGAAGCTCATTGATGAAAAGATAAAAAAATATACTGACAAATAATATAAATGGAGATAATCAGATGAACAATCCCTACAAGGTGCTTGGTATAGAGCCAACTGCCACTGACGATGAAGTAAAAAAAGCATACAGAGAACTTGCGAGGAAGTATCATCCCGATAACTATGCCGGCAATCCTCTTGCTGACCTGGTTGAGGAAAAAATGAAGGAGATCAATGAGGCGTATGACCAGATTCAAAAAGAGAGAAGTACATCCTCGTCTCATTCATCCACGGGTGGATACGGCGGCAGCTCCGGCGGTGCGGAGTACGCTCATGTAAGAGAGCTTATAAATAACCGTCGGTATTCCGAGGCGGAGCTTATTCTTGATGCCGTTTCACAGTCAAACCGCAACGCAGAATGGAATTTCCTCAAGGGATGTGTACTCATTCAGCGAGGCTGGTACTACGATGCGCAGAAGTATCTTGAAACCGCCTGCTACCTCGATCCTAATAACATCGAATACAGACAGACCCTTAACCGAATTAAAAATAACACCCAGACCTACGGCGGCGGATACAGAACTTCCGGTAATTCCGGCACATCCCCCTGCAATATTTGTACGGGACTTATCTGTGCGGACTGCCTCTGCGAATGCTGCGGCGGAGATTTAATCTCCTGCTGTTGAGGTAAAATAAGGATGAAAAAAAGTAAAAAAATAGCGATAGCGGCTATATTGTCGGCTCTCGGCGTTGTAATTTTACTGCTGGGCTCCGTTATCACCGTTCTTGATTTAACCATGGTAGCGTTGGCGTCTATGCTGATAATGCTTGCGGTTATAGAGATAGGCGGCGGATATCCTTATCTTATCTGGCTTGTGACGGGAATACTGTCCGTACTGCTTCTTCCCGATAAATTCGGAGCGATAACGTATCTCTGCTTCGGGGGAATATATCCGATTTTCAAGGCTATGTTTGAGCGGCTGCACTATATTGTAGCGTGGGTACTGAAATTAAGCTTTTTTAATCTGACGCTGATTCTTATTATATTATTTGCAAATTACGTTTTCCATATTCCCGATACGGGACTTGGGTTTGAAATTGCCCTGTTTGCCGTTTGCAACGTAGCTTTTGTCTGCTACGATATTGCATCAACACAGCTTATTACGCTGTATCTTATCAAGCTTCGCCGCAGACTTGGCTTGAAGAATTTTTTTGAATAGATAGGAAAGCTCCGCGATTTTGCGGAGCTTCCAGCGTGTCGAAAAATATCTTGTTAAAAACCAATTACAAAAAGTTGCACAAATGAATAAGGCTCCCCCAGTGGGGAGCTGTCGCCGTAGGCGACTGAGAGGGTGAATATCAGCAAAAGCCCCTCCCCGTCAGCCGTTGGCTGCCACCTCTCCCGAAGGGAGAGGCTTTTCGGAAGCCTTATTTTTGTCTAAAATAACAAAAGCTATTTGAGCAAACCACTTTTTCGACAAGTTTAAAAGCTCCGCTGTTTTGCGGAGCTTTTGTAAAATATTTTGTAAATTATCTGTTTTCCTATTTATTTCGGGAGAATTTTGTGATATAATGTAATGTGGAGTATAATTACAGCGAAAATTATGTCTTAAAGGTGTCATGACACCGGATTGGAGAACATATGAACAATAACCCCATGTCAAACGGCAGAAAGCCGTCCCACGGGGGCGCGAACCGAGGACAAGTCCCAAACCCCAGGGCTAACGTTGCAGGACAAAACAGAAATCCCGCTCCGGTACAGAATAGAAATAATCAAGGCAGAGCCGGCGTGCAGGGCAGAGGTCAGGCGGCACCCGGTCGCCCTATGACTAGGCAAAATCAGACGGCTTCCGGTATGAGCCGCATTGCTAGTCAAAGCCCGGGAAAGCGTCAGCCCGCTCCCCAGAGAGTTAAACTTACCGCGGAGCAAATTGAAATAAATCATATCAATCGACGCCGTGAAAAATACTATCTTCAGAAGCGCAGAAAGAACGCTATACGGGTGTTTATCTCAAGAGCCGCGCTGTTCCTTTTGGTATTTGCCATCATGTTTGCGCTGACTGCCGGCGTGTTCTATCTTAATCTTACATCAAACGACAGTGAATCTGCAGCCCGTTACAGCTATACTATCGGCGATAAGAAATATTCACTCTCCTATGACGATGCTGTCAGAGAGGGAAGAGTTTACGTCAATTTCAACGATATCGCCGAGCTTTGCGACCTTGCAATCACCGGGGATGCGGATGATATGAAATTCATTGTCAAGGGCGATGAAACCGAAACCATCCGTTTTGTCGGAGGCTCGCGCGCCGTTTTTGTAAACGGATTTGAGGCAAGACTCGGTTCAAACTCCTATGTTGAAGGCGAAAATATTTTCGTGCCGGTGGACTTTGTAAGCGCATACTTAAAGGGCATTGACATTGAGCTTGACGAAAGGGCACACAAGGTCACAGTATCAAAAATTATAACTAATCTCGGAGATAACGGCAAGCTGCCCAAGGGTGAGGAAGCCGTATATGAGGAGCTTTCCTTCCTGCTCCAATCCCCTCTCGGACTAAAACCTCTTACCGAAGAGGAGGAGCAATTTGCGGATGCGCCGGATCTCGGGTTTGTTACAAGTCTTTCGTTTTATGAGGAGTTCATGAATCCCGGAAATACCGACGAGTACCTGATACTTGTAAATCGCGAAAATAAGCTCACCGCTGAACACGTTCCGCAGGATTTAACGGAAATTGCCGCTACGCGTAATGATGGCAGAGCCCCACAGCTCATGTGCTTTAACGCAGCCATGGCACTTGAGGCTATGTTTAAGGAGCTTCGCGCCGCCGGGTTCGAGGATATAAGTGTTACCAGCGGTTACAGAAGCTACAGCTATCAGGAATCTCTCTATAATTCCTATGTTCAGGCTCACGGAGAGGAGCAGGCAAAAACCTTCTCCATGCCTGCCGGAGCAAGTGAGCATCAGACGGGACTCTGTGTTGATATGCACAATCTTCCTGCCGCGGACAAGGTATTTGCCAATGAGCCGGCATATGACTGGCTTCGTACGAACTGCTGGAAATTCGGATTTATACTCCGGTTCCCGGCGGAGAAGATGGATATTACCACCATTGACTTCGAGCCGTGGCATTACCGCTATGTAGGCAGATACCACGCCCAGCGTATGTATGAGAGCGGAATGTGTCTTGAGGAATATGTAGCCCATATTTCGGTAGGGGGAAGTTCAAATTGACGTATATTCAGTTTGTTAAAATGTACACCTTTTTATAAAAGTTTGTCCCTCTCGCTGTTTACGATTACAAAAATTAGAAAAAAGTCCGTGCTATTATTGACAAAGTGCGGCTTTTTTCATATAATATATCATGTATAAAAATAAGTAATTATTATGCCGATTTATGGCAGATTGGAGATTATTGTGCTTAAGATAGTAAAATTCGGCGGAAGCTCACTTGCTGACGCTAATCAGTTCAAAAAGGTTGCCGAGATCATCAAGGCTGAACCTGAAAGAAGATATGTTGTTCCATCCGCTCCCGGTAAGCGTTTCAAGGACGATACCAAGGTTACGGATATGCTTTACATCTGCTATGATATGGCGGCAAAGGGGGAGGACATTACCGAATATTTCGGTAAAATTGAAGAAAGATATAACGGAATCATCTCCGACCTCGAACTTGATTTCTCTCTTGAGGAAGATTTTGCCAGAATCAAGAGCACCTTCCTTCACAAAGCGGGACGTGACTACGCTGCAAGCCGCGGTGAATATCTGAACGGTAAAATTCTTGCAAAGTACCTTGGTTTCGATTTCATTGATGCGGCAGAGGTGGTGTTCTTCAGCGATAACGGACAGTTTGACGCAGAGCGTACCAATACCGTTCTTTCCGAAAGACTTAAGAAGCATGAATATGCCGTGATTCCCGGATTCTACGGCTCTATGCCTAACGATACCATCAAGACCTTCTCACGCGGCGGATCGGACATTACCGGCTCCATTGTTGCCCGTGCGGCGAACTGCGACATCTATGAAAACTGGACCGACGTTGACGGCTTCCTCATGGCTGACCCGAGAATCGTGGATTCTCCCCGCGTTATCAGCGAGATTACTTACCATGAGCTTCGTGAGCTTTCCTATATGGGTGCTACCGTACTCCACGAGGATGCTATTTTTCCCGTAAGAATCGCGGGTATTCCGATCAATATTAAGAACACAAACAATCCTTCCGCCGCCGGCACTATGATCGTTGCCGAGAGCAATAAGTACGATACCGGTAACGTAATAACTGGTGTTGCCGGAAAGAAGGGCTTCTCCGTACTTACCATCGAAAAGGATATGATGAACTCCGAAATCGGTTTCGGCAGACGTGTGCTTGAGGTTCTTGAAGTTAACGGCATCTGCTTTGAGCATCTGCCTTCCGGTATTGACAACATGAGCGTCGTCATTAATACTGCCGATGTTGAAAACAAGCGTGACGCCCTTAAAAACGGCATTTGCCGTGAGGTTAATCCAGACAAGATTGAAATTGAAGACGGTCTTGCTCTCGTTGCTGTTGTAGGACGCGCAATGGTTAAAGCGAAGGGCACCGCGGCAAGAGTGCTTAAAGCTATAAGCGGTGCCGGTATCAACATTCGTACCATCGACCAGGGTTCCAGCGAAATCAGCATTATTGTGGGCGTTGAAGAGGCTGACTTTGAAAATGCACTTCGTGCGATTTATCAGGAGTTTGTATATTAATTTCCGCTGATAGGAGTTTTCAGGATGTACAAAATTTTTGATATTCATACACACACCTACCCGGAAGCTATTTCCGAAAAGGCTGTAAAAAATCTTGCCGCCTTCTACGAGTTTACAGTGGACGGTGCGGGAACATACGCCGATCTGTCGGCGCAGGGACGTGAAAACGGAGTTTGTGGATTTCTTCTGTTCTCTGTGGCAACCAATGCCCATCAAGTAACAAAGGTCAACGATTCTATTGCGGCTCTTGCGGAGAAATCAAGAAGAGAGGGCTTTGAAACCGTGGGATTCTGCGGAATCCATCAGGATTTCCCGGATTTTGAAGGGGAAATCAACAGAATATGGGATCTCGGACTTCGCGGCGTGAAGATCCACCCCGACATTCAGGGCGTTGACATTGACTCTCCCGTTCTGATGAAGCTTTACGAGATTATCGAGGGTAGAATGCCTCTCTATCTCCACATGGGTGATGACCGCCCACAGTATCGTTTCTCCGAGCCGAAGAAGCTTGCGAAGGTACTTGACCGCTTCCCGAACCTTGAGGTCGTAGCGGCGCATCTTGGTGGCTACCGTGCATGGGATGAGGCGACAGAATGTCTTGCAGGAAGACCTAACGTGTGGTACGACACATCCAGTGCAATCTGGATGATGACACCGGAGCGCGCCGAGGAGCTTATCCGCATTTTAGGCACGGACCGAGTTATGTTCGGAACGGACTACCCCGTAAAGAACACGGCAGGCGAGATCGAACGTTTTCTCAAAATCAACCTTACCGAAAAGGAAAGGGAAGATATCTTTTATAACAACGCAAAAAGGTTCTTAAAGATATGAAAAATTTAGACCTTACAAAAAAATACCGTCATGTAAACGAAATTGACATATCCGCTGATATGTGGCAGACTCTTGCCATAGCGGACAAGCCTATCGTTATGTACGGAATGGGAAACGGTGCGGATAAGATCCTCACCGTTTTTTCGGATTACGGAATCGAAGTTGCAGACTTTTTCGCTTCCGACGGATTTGTACGCCATCAGCTTTTCCACGGAAAGACGGTCATGAGCTATTCGGAAATCTGCGAAAAGTATGATGATTTTATTATAGTTGTGTCCTTCGGCTCACGGCTTCCGGAGGTGCTTGCGAAGATTTACGAGCTTTCAGAGAAGCACGAGCTGTATGCACCCGACGTACCGGTAGTGGGTGGAAGTGATATATTCGACCTTGAATATTTTAAGAAGCACCGGCAGGAGTTGTCGCAGGTATGCGAGCTTTTTTCAGACGATTTTTCGAGGAAAGTATTCTGCGATGTCATTCTTTACAAGCTGACGGGAAAAATTGATTACCTGCGGCGGCATACTGTAAGTACTGATGAAGTCATGGGTAAAATCCTTAACTGCGCAGAGTACGAATACACCGCCGACCTCGGTGCATACAACGGGGACAGCATAAGTGAGCTGCTTCACTATGCAGAAAAATTAAAAGCTGTCACAGCCCTTGAGCCTGATTTGAAAAATTACAGAAAGCTGACGAATTACGCAGATACCGTCGATATTAAAATCAACGCCTGCAACTGCGCGGCGTGGAACAAGATAGAAACCCTGACATTTACTCAAGGCGGAAACCGTAATTCCACACTCATCTCAACGGAGGGGGAAAAGACGGGGGCAAAGCTAAAAAAGATAGCCGCGGCGGCTCTCGACAGTCTGTATATGGGACGCTGTGACTACATCAAGTATGATGTGGAGGGAGCGGAATACGAGGCGATAGAAGGCTCAAAAGCAACCATAGAACGTGAGAAGCCGGAGCTGCTTGTTTCCATGTACCATAAGAGCGAGGATTTGTTTAGGCTCCCCATTCTTGTACATGAGCTTGGGTACAGAAAGCTGTATCTCAGGAGATATGAGTATGTACCTGCGTGGGATCTTAATTTACTTGCTATATTTTGACAGGCGTTTCGACTTTACACAGTTTTTTCATTCTTTTTACTTTCGGATACCATACTCTTTACCTTACTTGGTTGATTTATTTTTCGATTTTAGGTATAATGTATAATAGTAAATTTTGAAAAGGAATAAAGAAAGGAAAAAATATGGACATTTTTTCAGTATTAACATTGTTAGGCGGTTTGGCGCTTTTCCTCTACGGAATGGATGTAATGGGCGACGGTCTTAAAAGACTTGCCGGCGGCAGACTGCAGGCAATCCTCGCAAAGCTCACATCCAACCGTTTAACGGGACTTTTACTTGGCTTCGGCGTAACGGCCATTATTCAGTCCTCTTCCGCTACAACTGTAATGCTCGTGGGTTTTGTAAACTCCGGTATTATGACTCTCGGTCAAACTATCAGCGTCATCATGGGCGCAAACATCGGCACAACCGTTACCGCATGGCTCCTCAGTCTTACCGGTATCGGCGGTGGATCACTTTTTCTCAACCTTTTGAAGCCGTCTTCCTTCACACCTGTTTTAGCGGTTATCGGCGTCGTGCTGATTATGTTTTCAAAGAAGGACAAGCATAAAAATATTGCCTCCATCCTTCTCGGATTTGCCGTTCTCATGTTCGGTATGGAAGCCATGAGCGATGCTGTTTCGGGACTTAAGGACAGCCCGGCTTTCCAAGAGATTCTCATTATGTTCGAAAATCCCGTTCTCGGTATTCTTACCGGTACGGTTCTTACAGCTATTATTCAGTCTTCTTCCGCGTCTGTAGGTATTCTTCAGGCGTTGGCGCTTACCGGTGCTATTCCGTATTCTATTGCGATCCCGATCATTCTCGGTCAGAACATCGGTACTACCATTACTCCTATTTTGGCAGCTATCACCGGCAATACCGATTCAAAGAGAGTTGCTGTTTCCTGTCTTTATATCAAGATGATAGGCGTTGTAACTGTGTCTGTTGCTTTTTATGCTCTGGATGCTGTCTTTAACTTCCCGATCATGGATCAGAATGTTACCGTATTGACCATCGCAATTATTCACACACTTTTCAACATTGTATCTACCGTTATTCTCCTGCCTTTCTGCAAGGCTATCGAAACCCTTGCAGTTAAGAGTATTAAGAAGAAAAAAGAGCAGATCAACACCAAGTTCGATACATTGGACGAGAGATTCCTCGAAATTCCGTCTTTCGGTCTTTCCAAATGTGCGGAGCTTGTAAATGAAATGATGGTGATATCAAAGGACGCGTTTGTCAAGTCTACCGCGCTCATAAACAATTATAACGACAGTATTGCCGAGGAGATCGCAAAAGCGGAAAGTGAAGTTGACGTATACGAGGATAAGGTCGGTGACTACCTTGTAAAGCTTTCAAGCCAGAAGCTGTCCGAGGAAGAAAGTCACCTTGTTACAAAGCTGCTCCACTGCATCGGGGATATTGAGCGAATTTCCGACCATTCCATGAACGTAGTTGAGGGCGCAAAGGAAATGCACGATAAGAATATCACATTCTCAAAGCTTGCGCAGGATGACTTAAATGTTATTTCAAAAGCGGTATGTGACATTCTCTCCCTAACGACTGATGCGCTTGTAAACGACGATATAACGGCTGCGAAAAAGGTTGAACCTTTAGAGCAGGTTATTGACCTTTTAAAGGATAAGGTCAAGGGCGGTCATATTGAACGCCTTAAAATTGGCGGATGCACGGTTGAGATGGGCTTCATTCTTTCCGATATTCTCACCAACATGGAGCGTGTTGCCGACCACTGTTCGAACATCGGTGTATGTGTACTTGAGGTGGCAAGCGATTCCTTTGAATCTCACGATTATCTTAATCACGTCAAAAAAGACGGCGAAAACGAATTTTTTGAGTATTACGAAATATACAAAAATCAGTACTCATTATAGTATAAAAGAGGGGCTGCCTTTTGGCAGTCCCTTGATGTTTAGTATGATATAACTGTAACATACGCATTCATTACGCCGCGGCTTGACGGCTCATCGGTGTTTACAGGCCCGTAGGCAGATGAGAAAAGAGAATATATACATATTATACCGCAAAGAATAATAGCACGTATTCTGCGACGGAGTGCGGAATATATTTGATTTTTCACGGGCATTACCTCCATGTTTTTGGATTTCTGTACATTAGACGTAAAGAAAAAATAAAAAGTTCCCGGATTCTGCAAGAAAATACAAAAAAATCGCCTCTTGACAATAAGAGGCGAATAAGGTATAATTATAGTCGTAAAGGAAGTGATTCAGATGACGTCAGATTGGCTCCACCGTGAAAGAATGATGCTCGGTGACGAGGCGGTAGACAATCTTGCCAATAAAGCAGTGCTTGTTTTCGGTATCGGCGGTGTTGGGAGTTATGCCCTCGAAGCTATAGTCCGAGGCGGAGTGGGCAGGGTCGCCATAGTTGACAACGATACGGTGAGCCTCACCAACATAAACCGTCAGCTTATTGCAGATACGTCCACTGTAGGTATGGCTAAAACCGAGGTCGCAGAAAAGAGAGTAAAGCTGATAAATCCCCATATTCAGGTGAAGGCGTACAATATCTTCGCACTGCCCGAGAATATTTCAAAAATCATTGATGATGCCGCACCCGACTATATAATTGATGCCATTGACACGGTAACAAGCAAGCTGGCGATTATTGCCTATGCAAAAGAGAAGGGAATACCGGTTATTTCATCCATGGGAACGGGAAGCAAGCTTGACCCTACAAAATTCAAAATCACCGATATTTCAAAAACTCACACCTGCCCTCTTGCAAAGGTTATGCGGATCAAGCTTCGTGAGATGGGCATAAACCACTGCGATGTGCTCTTCTCGGACGAGCTTCCCATTAAGGCGCAGTACGCTTCGGAGCTTGAAGGAAAAACTGCAAGAAATATCCCCGGCTCAATATCCTTTGTTCCGTCGGCGGCGGGGCTTATTATCGGCGGTCACGTTATTCGCCGTCTTGCTGGAGTATAACCGCACCGCCTATATCGGTGAGCGGTCCGCCAAGTGATATGGCAGAGTAGCCAAGCCTTGTTAGAAAATCTGTTATTTTGCCATGATCAGGATGAGCCGAAATATCGCCGAAAAAGTATACACGGCGCCGGTCGCACTCCACAAAGGATGCGCCGCCTATAAAGCCGTACTTTGCCCCATCCAGGGAAATATGTCCCTCGGATATCAGCAGAACGTTGATTCCAACACGCTCCATTGCCTCTGCCATTCCTCGGTCGGCGGTAATGGCGGCGTTTTTTTCGTCTATGGCGAGGGTGGAGCAGTGGGCATAGCCCTGCTTGACAGGGACCGTTATCAGCCCTTTATCTTTTGTGTAGGCTATGATGCTTCCCGATACCGACTTGCCGCAGAATAGATGCTGACCGATTTTGAGGACATTGAAGACTGTATCATTAGGATAATTACCGTTTGGACGGTCTTTTGACGGTGTAAAATAACTCCAAGTAAACGATGGCAGATTTTTTAAATAGTCCGCATTTATAATTTTGCCGTCGTCAAAAATCAGTGTATCGGCATGCGCGGCAACGGTCTTATTAAGTCCCATGGCGGAGGGAAGTGGGACAGTTACAAATCCATGGGATGCGAGAGCAGGTGTGAACCGCTTTTCAAAGTTTTCGTTTAAAAGTATATATTTCATATCATATAACGCAAAAAAGCCTGTGGCGACACAGACTTTTTTAGTTTTTTAATTACGCACCAAAACTCAAACAGCTCTGGTTACTTTGCCTGAACGCAGGCAACGAGAACATACGTTAACGGTCTTAGGGGTGCCGTTTACTACAGCCTTTACGCGTCTGATATTGGGCTTCCATGTTCTATTGGTCTTGCGATTGGAGTGAGATACTGCCAATCCGAACTGTACTGCTTTTCCGCAGATGCTGCACTTTGCCATGATTTATTACCTCCGAAATTATCGAGCCGTCATGTTTTTTAGCATGACGATGCTTATTCATAACTAACAACGTTAATTATACCACATATGCAAAAAAAAATCAATAGTTTTTTAAAAAGTTTTTCGGAAAATTTCAAATTTCCCGTTTTATCACCTATTTTGCCCCTTTTTTCGTGGCTTTTAGTTTAAAATGACAAAAAAATACCACTATGCAGACTAATTTTCTTCGAAGAAAATCGTTAATTGCCTTGAAAAATCACACGAAGTGTAGTATAATATTTATTAGCATATAGTATTATTATATAAAACTTTCAGGAGGAATTTATTATGGCACTTAATTTGAACGAAAAATATATCTCGGAGTTTTTGACCTCAGATGATATAAAAGGTATAGAGCCTGCGATCAGCAGTGCAATTGCGCAGGTGAAGTCAAGATCAGGTCTTGGAAATGATTTTCTCGGTTGGGTCGATCTTCCCGTAAACTATGACAAGGAAGAATTTGCAAGAATCAAGGCGGCGGCTGAAAAGATCAAGAAGAGCTGCGACATCCTTGTGGTTATCGGTATCGGCGGCTCTTATCTCGGTGCACGTGCCGCTATTGAATTTGTAAAATCTCCCATGTACAATGAAAAGAAAAAGGATACTCCCAGTGTTTATTTCGCAGGAAACAACATCTGTTCTTCCGCTCTTGCAGAGCTTATTGAGCTTTGCGAAGGAAAGGATGTCTGTGTTAACGTAATTTCAAAGTCCGGAACCACCACAGAGCCGGCTGTAGCATTCCGTATCTTCCGTGAGCTTCTTGAAAAGAAGTACGGTGAGGATGGCGCAAAAGAGCGTATCTTCGTTACTACCGACAAGGCTCGCGGAACCCTCAAGGCTTTCGCAACCGAAAAGGGCTACGAAACTTTCGTTGTGCCGGACGATATCGGTGGAAGATACTCTGTACTTACTGCTGTGGGACTTCTTCCCATCGCCGTTTCGGGATGCGACATTGATGCAATGATGAAGGGCGCTGCCGCCGCAAGAGAAGCATACTCCGGCGATTCGATGGAAAACAACGATGCGGCAAAATATGCGGCTCTCCGCAATCTCATGTACAAAAAGGGCATGACCACCGAAATTCTCGTTTCCTATGAGGCAGCTATGCTTATGATGAACGAATGGTGGAAGCAGCTTTACGGCGA